>JAGWUK010000064.1 GCA_028868455.1 Burkholderiales bacterium
TAGCCTGGCGTTGTGTGTCGTTGCGCTTTCAGCTTTTTATGCATCAACCGCTTCGGCTGAGCGGTTGAAGGACCTCGCTGGGATTCAGGGGGTGCGGCAGAATCAGTTGTTGGGATATGGACTTGTTGTCGGATTGGACGGAAGCGGCGACCAGACAACGCAAACGCCATTTACAGTACAAAGCATTATCAGCATGCTTCAACAAATGGGCGTGTCTATTCCTGTCGGTACAAGTTTGCAGCTAAAGAACGTTGCTGCCGTTATGGTAACCACGTCATTGCCGCCATTTGCGCAACCAGGGCAAACTCTGGATGTGACAGTTTCTTCCATGGGCAATGCCAAGAGTTTGCGTGGCGGAACCTTGTTGATGACACCGCTCAAAGGTGCAGACAGTCAAATTTATGCAATGGCGCAAGGCAACGTGCTGGTTGGTGGTGTCGGCGCGGCGGCCAACGGAAGCAAAGCGCAGGTGAATCATTTGAGTGTTGGGCGCATTTCTTCCGGCGCGACCGTAGAACGTGCTGTGCCAACTGCTCTAGGGCAAGGAAATACCATTCAGTTAGAGTTGAATACGTCTGATTTTTCTACGGCGAGTCGCGTGGTTGATGCCATTAACCGCCGTTTCGGGGCAGAAACGGCGGCCGCTGTTGATGGGCGCGTCATCCAGGTGAAGTCGCCTGCCAGTAGTGATCAACGTGTCGCATTTTTAGGTATGCTGGAGAGCATTGATGTGACACCTGCACAAACCGCTGCAAAAGTGATTCTCAATGCGCGTACGGGCTCGATTGTCATGAATCAGGCTGTTACTTTAGATACTTGTGCTGTGGCGCACGGTAATCTATCGGTAGTGATTAATACTGATAACTCTGTGAGTCAGCCTAATGCCCTTTCGGCTGGACAAACTGCGCCCACCGCGAACTCCACTGTATCGATTACAAAAGACGCGGGTCAGTTAATGATGTTGAAGTCAGGTGTATCGCTGGCAGAAGTTGTCAAGGCATTGAATGCGATAGGTGCAACACCTCAGGATTTGCTGGCAATTTTGCAGGCGATCAAGGCGGCCGGCGCCTTGCATGCTGATCTCGAAATCATTTGAGGATATGTCATGTTAGGCCGCGTGGATATATCAGATAAATTAGCCATAGACACAAAAGGGCTGGATGATCTGAAGCAATCGGCTAAAAATAATTCGCCGGAAGCATTGAAAGCTGCTGCCAAACAGTTTGAAGCATTGTTCATGAATATGATGTTGAAATCCATGCGTCAGGCTGGTGGCCAGGACGGGATTTTCGATAGCGAGCAGAGCCGCATGTACACCTCGATGCTGGACCAGCAATTGTCTCAGAAAATGGCTAACAAAGGTCTGGGGTTGGCGGACGCACTGGTTCGTCAGATGACTAATAATTCGGTATCGCAGGCATTGCAAACTGACAATGCTTCGCCATCGGAAACCAGTATTACTCATGCTCTCAATGCGTATTTGGATCATATGAAAGCGGTACCGGAATCAGCAAGCAATAGCAAAGTCTCTGGAACTGTTCCTGATCACGTGCGTGCATTTCAGCAAAAATTGGAGGAGCACGCGGAGCAGGCTAGTCGAGAAACCGGTATTCCAGCAAAATTTATGCTTGGGCAGGCAGCTCTGGAAACGGGCTGGGGACGGAAAGAAATTAAGGCGTTAGACGGCTCGGCGAGCCACAATATTTTTGGAATGAAAGCGAATGCCGGCTGGAAAGGCAAAACTGTCAATGCGGTAACGACAGAATACATTAACGGTGTCGCGCACAGAAAAGTAGAAAAATTCAAGGCGTATAACTCTTATGCAGACGCATTTAAAGATTACGCCAAATTGATAACAAAAAATCCACGATACGAAAATGTGTTGGCAAATGCGAAAGATGCAACCTCATTTGCATATGGTTTGCAAAAGGCGGGATATGCGACAGATCCACAATACGCCAACAAATTAACCAGAATCATTCAACAGTCACTTTCCACCTGAATTGTCTGTGGGAAAAAGTAGACATTAAAGTTTTCGGGATTTTCACCGAAAACACTATTGATCGCAGTAAGTACGCTGTCTCGCAAACATATAGGTTCAATCATGGGTTCAAGTGTTCTTGGAATCGGGCAATCAGCTCTTGCCGCTGCTCAGTTGGGGATCACTACCACTGGACACAATATCGCCAATGCGGCAACTCCCGGCTATAGCAGGCAGGTTTTATTGCAATCGGCTGCTACTCCGCAAAATCTCGGCGGGTCTTTTATCGGACAAGGTGTGTCTGTAACGCAGATCCAGCGCCAATATAATCAATTTCTCGCTCAACAGGTCAATAGCTCGCAATCCAGCAAGAATCAGGTTGACACGTATTATTCGCAAATTTCTCAGATCAATAATCTGGTTGCCGATGCGACGGCTGGCGTTACACCTGCCTTGCAGGATTTTTTTAAAGCAGCTCAAAATCTGGCATCGACGCCAAACGGTACTGCTGGTGCTGCTGCGCGGCAGGCCATGCTTTCTTCCAGCGAGTCGCTTGCCGGAAGATTGAATAGTTTGCAAGGACGTTTGGATGAAATCAGGAGTGATGTCAATGGCCAGATTAGAACGACGGTCGATACCATCAATTCCTATGCTACACAGTTAGCGAGCCTGAACGACACAATCGAAAAGGTCTCTGGCGGCGTCAGCTCACCTCCTAATGACTTGCTGGATCAGCGTGACCAATTGGTAACGGAACTGAGCAAGCTGACGAAAGTGACCGTGGTTCCGCAGGAATCGAAATACAATGTATTTATTGGTAACGGGCAGCCGCTGGTTTTAGGAGCGTCAGTAAGTCAGTTGCAAGTTACTCCTTCACCTACGGATAATTCACGTCTCGAAGTGTCTTATGTGTCAAACGGAAAGACAATCCAGGTCGCGGAAAATGGATTGCCAGGTGGCTCACTTGGCGGTTTGTTTGATTTTCGCGCCAATACGCTGGATGTTGCCCAGAATTCAATTGGTCGCGTTGCGATTACGATAGCAGACGAATTTAATTCTCAGCATGCGCTTGGTCAGGACTTGAACGGCCAAGTGGGAGGGCAGTTTTTCAGTGTTGGCACACCAGTTTCCTCACCAAGTGCTTTAAATACCGGTACCGCAGCCATTAATGCGAGCATATTTGATGCCGGCGCGTTAACGACCAGCGATTATCGCCTGCAGTTCGATGGAACTAATTACAAAATCACACGTTTGTCCGATGGCGCAACACAAACGTCGGCGACACTGCCGTTAAAAGTGGATGGCGTTACGTTTGAACTTGCACCGCCTCCTGCCGCTGCGGCACCGCTTGCGGGCGATGAATTTTTAATCCGGCCAACGGCAAGCGGTGGATCTAGTATCGCCGTAACGATTAAAGATCCATCCAAGATCGCTGCGGCATCGTCGTTGACAACATCGATACCTTCGACCAATACCGGTAACGGAAAAATTTCTGTTGGTAATGTTGATTCGCCAGTGGCAACCGCAAGCACATCGGCGAACGCCAGCATCAGCGCGGCTAGCGTGGACGATTCATACAATGGGACGACTTTATCTGCTCCAGTGTCGCTGACTTTTGCGTCTCCCGCTAATACCTTGTCAGGTTTCCCCGCTGGTGCAACTGTTTCAGTTAAGGTGGGAGCAGTCACAACCAACTATGCACCGCCAGCGACCGTTCCCTATACAAATGGTGCGACGATCAGTTTTAGCGGTATCAGTTTTTCGATAAAAGATAGTCCTGCAGCTCCCGCTAATGGCGACACCTTTACCTTATCTAATTCCCTGCCTGTCGCTGCCTCAAAATTGACTTTTAATGCGGCTGGACCAAATACGTTGACGGGATTCCCGGCTAACGCCAATGTCACGGTGACCAACGCAGGTGTATCGACAACCTATCCGGCAGGTACAGCGGTGCCTTACACCGCAGGGGCGACGATCAGCTATAGCGGATTTAGTTTTCAAATTAGCGGCACGCCTTCCGACGGTGATGTATTTAATATTGCGCCAAATACCAGCGGCAGTGGTGATAATCGCAACGCCGTTTTGTTATCTGGCTTGCAGACAAAAAATACTGTGGGAGGTAATACAACAACGTTCCAGGGAGCGTATGCGCAGTTTGTAAGTCTTGTCGGTAACAAGGCACATGAGTTACAAGTAACCAGCGCTTCTGAGACGACTTTACTTGCACAGTCGGTTGCGGCACAACAATCTGAATCTGGCGTTAATCTGGATGAAGAAGCGGCAAATTTATTGCGGTATCAACAGGCTTATCAGGCAGCCGGAAAGTTAATGCAAATTGCCAGTACGTTGTTTGATGCATTGCTTGCCATTGGTCACTAGAGGTTTATATGCGTATCAGCACCAGCACTATTTATGAAACTGGCGGTTCCCGCATCAGTGATTTGCAGGTGAGTTTGAATAAAACTCAGCAGCAAATTGCAGCGGGGCGTAAAGTATTGACACCTGCTGATGACCCTATTGCTTCTGCACGTGCTCTGGTTTTGTCGCAGTCCGATTCAATCAATACGCAATACGCGACCAATCGTCAAAATGCCAGAAATAATCTCAGTGTATCCGAAGGTGTACTGGGTGATGTGACTACCACGTTGCATAATATTAAGACTCTTGTCGTTAACGCCGGTAATGGTACTTTGTCTGATCTTGACAGGGGCTATATTGCGACGGAATTGCAGGGAAATCTGGACCACTTGCTTGGCTTGGCAAACTCAACAGATGGAACTGGAAATTACTTGTTTTCGGGTTTTTCCACGACAACTGCACCTTATACAAAGACCGCAGGCGGCGCTTCTTATAATGGCGATCAGGGACAGCGATACTTGCAGGTTGATACCTCGCGCCAATTGCCCTTGAGCCAACCAGGAAATTTGATTTTTGGAAATATCCGGACATCTAACGGGCAATTTAATACGGTCGCCAATCCGTCTAACGTCGGTGCGGCAGTAGCGACGGCAGCAATCAATGTACCGACCTCGGCTAATTTGACTGGTGACAATTACGAAGTTGCCTTTGATAATTTAGGATCGTCGTTTACCGTCACAAATAAGACAACTGGCGCAACAGTTGTCCCTTTAACGGCATTTACCAGTCCGCAGACAGTTACTTTTGACGGTATTGATTTGACAGTGACAAATCCGGCGCCACCGGCTGCTGCGGTTGGCCCTGGCGATAAATTCTCCGTACAGCCTGGCAATCAGAATATTTTTGAAACACTGACTGATCTGGTGAATATTCTGAACACGCCAGCAACGACTGATGCTGCGAAAAAGGATTTGACAGCCGGATTGGCGCAGGCGAACGGTAATGTTGATTTGTCGTTGAGTAATGTGCTGACCGCCAGAGCCACTCTGGGAACAAGTCTGGCCGAGATGGATACGCTTGATAATGAAGGTGACAGCAAGGGCGTGGCTTACAAGCAGTCTTTGTCTGATTTGCTGGATCTTGATTATGCAAAGGCAATCACTGACCTTAATCAGCAGCAAACAACGTTGCAAGCCGCACAGCAGTCTTTTGTAAAAACGTCGTCGCTGTCGTTGTTTGACTATATTCGTTAAACCAATGTTGTGACTGGTTCAGATACGTTCCATTTCTTCTGAGTCCAGCGCAATCACATGCGTTTGCATATTGCCGCGCTCATCATGCCATTCACGAACGACACATGGATGGCCGTCTTCATCAAGATCGATAACTTTAAAAAATTGTCCGATCATTGATTCAATCAAAATTCTTTCGTCGACAGGAAATGCTGAGATAAAGTCTTCGCTGAGCGTGATGACACGAACAATATCGCCAACTTGAACAGTTTGATTTTTACAGTCTACTGGTTGCGAATTAGGCATGGAAAATACAATTCAATGAGTAAGAATGCGCAGTATTGTACTGCCAATGCTTGCCGGGTAACATCGCTCGATTTAATTCGGAACAAAAAAGGCTTGAGCGGATTTCTCGTTCAAGCCTTTTATTTGTTCGCTACGAATTATTTACTTTGCACCGATTCAGGTTTTTTCTCGCGACCTGTCCAATACAGTAATAGAACGATCACAGCATAGGGCAACATCGATAAAGCATTTGCGTTGGCACCTTCGAAGAAGGGGTTGTGCAAATTTGCCCATTCACCGATTTTTTTGTCGAACCCGGTCAGGATGCCTGCGGTGAATGCGATGACAATGCCTGCTAATGCGCCACCGGCAATATACCCGGACGAAAGCAAAACACCCGCGCTGCGATCGCCGGCTGCTTGTTGTTCTTCTTCGCTCAGATGCTGATTGTGTGCGAGTTTGTTATTACGTCGATCAACCAGCCAACGTATCATGCCGCCGATGAACAAAGGAGCGGAGGAAGATAAAGGTAAATACACGCCTACAGCAAATGCCAGCGATGGAATGCCTGACATTTCCAGTACCAGCGCGATCATGACGCCGAATAAAACGAGCGTCCACGGCAGTTGCTGATCCAGTATGCCTTTGATGATATACGACATCAAAACGGCCTTAGGCGCATCATATTTTTTTACTTCAGTGCCGTCAGGGCGTTTGGTATATGAACCGTTAATACCCGGATCCACCAGATAAACCACTTTCCCTGCGTTGTCGACCAGATATTTCCCGGCCGGCCCGCCAACTGTGTCGGTTTTATGCCATACCTTATATGTCGCTTTATCTTGCTCGGCTTGTGGGCCTTGTAATTGCGCAGTATCGGTCAGTTTGGATGCGTCGGTGGTCAGCGTCGGTGCGACTTGCGCTGCGGGTACATAGACGGTGCCAGCATCATTCAGTTTCAGCAGGATAGGGCCTAATACCAGCGCCGACGACAAGGCGCCAGCCAAAATGGCGTACTGTTGCAGGCGCGGCGTTGAGCCGACGAGAAAACCAGTTTTCAGATCCTGTGAAGTGGTACCTGCGTTGCTGGAGGCAATACAAACGATGGCGCCAACGGATAAGGCCGTCACATAATACTTCCCACCTGTCCAGCCCATCAGCAAAAATATCAGGCAAGTGAATAACAATGTCGCGACGGTCATACCGGAAATTGGATTGGATGACGAACCGATTTCACCTGTTAGACGGGACGATACGGTGGAAAAAAGAAAACCAAAAACCAATATCAAAAGCGCGCCGAGAAAATTCATATTCAACGGTGCAGCAAATGTAATGATCGCGATGATTGCCAGTGAGCCGATCACGACCCATTTCATCGGGATATCCTGGTCGGTACGCAATACGCTAACTATCGCTGCCGTATCTTTTGCACCTTTGCTCAGTCCGGAAAGCCCGGCAGAAAGGCTGCGCCAGATGGTTGGCAAAGCGCGTATCAGGCTGACCAGACCACCTGCAGCAACTGCCCCGGCGCCAATATACAAAACATAAGCGCTACGAATATCGTGCGGACTCATTTCGCTGATCAGCTTGGTTCCTGGCGTCAATGGCACTGTCAGTGCATCGCCAAAAAATTTAATCATCGGTATCAGCAGCAGATACGACATAACACCACCGGCTGCCATGACGGAAGCAATACGTGGGCCGATGATATATCCAACACCCAGCAGCTCTGGCGACACTTCCGCTCCAATCAGTCCGCCTTTGAGCGGGGCGCCGAAGGCGACTTCTGGCGTGTCTTTCCATCCCTTGAAAGCCACGTTCAGTATTTTGTAAAGCAAACCGACGCCAAATCCGCCGAAGATAATGGCAGCACGTTTGCTGGCGTCATCCTGAGCATTGGGGTTGCTGGTTTCGCCTGCCGCTTCACGCGACGTTTGCGTGGCTGCGGCTTTCAACACTTCTGCACAAGCCGTGCCTTCGGGGTATTTCAGCTCCTGGTGATTTTCTACAATCATCGTTCGCCGCATAGGGATCATCATCAAAATACCAAGCAAACCACCGAGGCAGCCAACCAGCATGACGCGCGAAATTTCGAGATCGAATCCGAGGATCAAAATTGCCGGCATCGTGACGCCTAGGCCGAATGCCAGCGACTCACCAGCAGACCCTGCGGTCTGGGTAATACTGTTTTCCAGAATCGTTGAATCCTGGCCACCAAGTTTGTTTGTCAGACGGAATAAAGTAATCGCAATGACTGCGACAGGGATTGATGCACTGACTGTCAAGCCGACTTTTAACACCAAATACAAAGAGGACGCGCCGAAAATTACGCCCAGAATCACGCCCATGATAATGGCACGCGCACTCATTTCGGGGAGGTTGGCAGAAGCGGGGATGTAGGGTTTAAATGATGAAGGTGGCTTGTCTTTTTGCATTTGCTTACCTTATTTGTATTGAGGATTTGTTTTGTTCGCATTGGTATGCGAACCCCTTGATATATTGGAATTTCCTGTCTCGTGGAAGTCATCCATCGGGATTTCGCTGAAAACTGCCTCGGCTGCGGCATTACATTTGAGCGCACAATTTTGCACGTTCATCGTTGCTGCATTTTGCCTTAACAATTCAGCGTAAGCCCTATCCATCGCCTATTTTACAAATACCAGATAGCATTTTGTGCCTTGGTCGAGACCATATTGCGAATTGATATATTTGTAAATGGTCGGGCATTATCACGCTTTTTCAGGGGGCGAGGCAACGATTGATTCGCCAATCCAGTTAATTGAATCGACATTCAACGTTTACAATGGCAATGGCTTGTTTCGTTCAATATCTTATTTTGCTGGTCGTGCAAGTCGCTCCGGCGATAGGTATTACGAATCCATTGAAGCAAATCGTCGCCGCACATTCTTCGTTTCGCTCTGTATTGTGCAACATTGTTTAGTCCTATCGAGAATTGATCTATGCTTGAAAAACCTGTCGTAATGATCGACTTTGAAACAACGGGCATGAGTCCGGAGCAGGGGGGGAGGGCAACGGAAATCGCTGCGCTACGGATAGTTGGGAGTGAAGTCGTGGACCGCTATGTTTCACTGATCAATACGCATTCCCGGATTTCGTCATTCATCACGGGATTAACAGGCATTACGCAGGCAATGGTAGACAAGGCACCGCCAGTGGCCGAGGTTATTCCTGAATTACTCGAATTTATCGGTAGCGACACGTTGGCAGCGCACAACGCCAGTTTTGACGAAAAATTCCTGCTTGCTGAAAGTAATCGATTGGGACTCATGCCGCGGCATGATGGCGTGATTTGCTCCGTCAAGCTCTCCCGGCGCGTATTTCCTGGTTTGAGTAGTTATTCGCTGGGGCCTCTTGCGTCGGCTCTCGGCATTCGTTTTAAAGGTTCTGCACACCGAGCAGAAGCAGATGCTGAGGTTGCGTCATCTGTAATTTTACACATCGCCAGCGAATTGCAGGAACGCTACGCAATGCAACGTATTACGCCTCAGCTTTTTCAGGAGATCAATAAATTAAGTGCAGCAAAAGTTCCTGCATTTTTGCAAAAGCACGGAAAGATACATGGCCAGGCGGAGCCGATACAAAATCCCGGGCGCGCTGAAAAAGTTCAGCGCTTTCGCCACTATAAAGGCGGTGTGTACGAGCTCGTTTGCGAAGCAACCCAGGAATCCGATCTGACGCCAATCATTGTGTATCGTTCTCACAACGGAAGTATCTGGACCAGACCAAAAGAAGTTTTCTTTGAAATGCTGGAAATTGATGGCGTTCAAGTTCAGCGTTTTACACCGATTGTTTAACAAATACTGAAAATGAAAGCCCAATATCCATAAGCCTTTCCAAGGAATATTGCTTGGAAAGGCTTATGGATATTGGGCTTTTACTTTCTACCTGATTAAACGTGGCTATTTTCACCCTGTAGTAATCTGCTTTAACGCGGCATGCGTGTTAAAGAAATTTTGCCGCATTCCTTTCTCTTCTTTCGATTTATTTTCCGCATTGAACTGCCGAAAGACGTTTCCTCACGTCCGCATTTCATTATTTTTCGCAAACTCGAATAAAGCCTCTAAAAATCAAATGCCCAAAAAAATAACAGTGTTATAAATTAAGGGTATTGTTCTTGCTTTTTATAAAAAAACAAGAATTGCGAAAATTTTTCATAGAGAAGATGGCGCGATCCAATGCATCCATCTCGAAAGGTGGTCGG
>JAGWUK010000757.1 GCA_028868455.1 Burkholderiales bacterium
TGTAAGGCGGCGACGGCGATTCATTTTGATACGGCATCAGTTGGTTTTTGTAATTACCTAAAAGAAGAATCTCCAGAACATATGATTCTTTGCAGCGACGCGATGAATGAGTGCATGAAGGATTATGAAGATGAGCCATTTTGTAAAAACATTTTGTGGGCACCGAGGAAGAAATGAATGCACGATTTACTGAAGAGTGTAGATTAAATCACTTGGATTTTGAGGAGAGTGAACGGAAAATAGAACGTCTGAATATAAGGGATGGACGTACAGAAAAAGACCTCGTGCTCCCCTGCGAAAAAGACATCTACCTTGGCATGTTTTTCGACGGTACGAACAATAACAAATACCGCGATACGCCGGGGTCTTCACAAAGCAATGTAGCGCGGCTGTATGAAGTGTTTCCTGGCACACCTGCGCAGCAAAAGGCGCCGGTATTTGCGCCAAAAATCAACGACGATGGCAGTAAAACGGCGAGGCCGGTCTTTCCGGATCAGGCATTCAAGCCAAAGACCATAGCAGAAGAAGACTTTCCGTATTATCGCAAGGTCTATATTCCAGGCGTAGGAACCCCGATGCCAGATGTAGGAGATAGCGGCACCGGCATGGACAGAACTGGCGGGCTGGTCGCAGCAAGATTGGGAGAGATACGGCTGCATTGGGCGATGCTGCAACTGATGAATCAGGTTCATCTTGCGATCTTTAAATCACCATTGGTTACGGCGGTAGATGTGCGCGCGGCATGGAAAAAAAAGGGGGCGCACAGTGTTCTGGATGAATTGCCACTAATCGTTGCATTTGGCCCGAAAATGCTCATGGAGACGCAAAAGCTCGTACAAAAGCAGTTGAATGAATTCGAAAATGAACTTGGTATTCCAGATGAATCCGCGTTTGCTGATTTGCTTGTTGAGTATGAATCCGTACTCAAGGCGGCATTAGTGAAGCGCGGAAAAACAAAGCCACATATTCGCAAAATAAGGCTATCGGTATTTGGATTTTCACGCGGAGCTGCTGAAGCACGAGCCTGGGTCAACATGATTACTGATCGCTGGGGGAATTTACTATGCGGTATTCCGTTGCAAATTGATTTTCTGGGAATATTTGACACAGTTGCCTCAGTTGGTCTGGCACAGGCTATGCCCCATTTTAATGGCCATGCGGCCTGGGCTGATGAGCAATTTATGCCTGTTCCAGGAAATGTTAAACGGTGCGTACATCTTGTCGCAGGGCTGGAAATTCGTGGCTCGTTCCCGCTTGATTCCGTATGTCAGGGCGGAGAGCTGCCTGCCAATTGCAAAGAGATTGTCTATCCTGGGGTTCACTCTGACGTAGGTGGAGGCTACCCTCCTGGCGATCAGGGGCGTGGTAAAGCTGACTCTCAGAAGCTCTCGCAAATTGCCCTGGCACAGATGTACCGCGAAGCCCGCATGGCAGCAGTGCCGTTAGTGCCGGAAACGGCAATGCGTGCTTCTCAAACTGAGTATTTCCGCATTGATTCAAAACTCAGACAGGATTTTAACGCTTATGTGGCCGCAACCAGAACCGGTACTATTCCCCCTACGAACGGTAAAGGCGAAGCAAGGTTTGCCAGCATGTACCCAACGGAAACACAACCTCGCGAAGAGCTTTTTCGCATTATGCGAAGACATTACGGAATTTGGCTGCGTTGGCGCAAGTCACTGTTGAAGCAACCAGGTGGCGTCTCAGCGTTACCGAATCTGACGCAGGCGACCAGTGATACGCGTTTTCAGGACATCGAGGACTTTAAAGGAGCAGAGCAGGAGTTGAGAAAGGAGTTGTTGTTTCTTCAGACGAGCGATCCAGGGAAATTCGACGTTCTGGATGATCCTTTGGAAAATTATCTGAAAAAAATTAATCACTATAGTTTGTCGACTGGAGCAGCAGGAGGCATTGCTCTTGGGCCAGCAGCTTTGGCTTTGGGATCGTTGGCATA
>JAGWUK010000758.1 GCA_028868455.1 Burkholderiales bacterium
AGGCACCATTTTCTGCCGGATTTCGCATCAAGAAAACCTGGACGCCAGTCGTGCAAAAAGTCGCAGGAAAATATAATCGCGGCGACGTGTTCCGTATCAATATCGACGTTGATGCGCAAACTGACATGAGCTGGGTCGTGGTTTCCGATCCAATACCTGCAGGTTCCAGCGTGCTTGGGTCAGGATTAGGGCGTGATTCTGAAATTGCCAATACGGAACCAGCGTCCGCTTCTGCGGAAAAGGACAGAGGGAATGCGTGGCCAGCTTACGAAGAGCACAGCTTTGAAGCATATCGCAGCTATTTCCAATATGTTCCGAAGGGGAAATTCAGCCTTTCGTATACGGTGCGACTCAATAATGCCGGTGACTTCCATTTGCCAGCAACGCGCGTTGAGGCGATGTATGCGCCAGAGATGTTTGGCGAATCGCCAAATGCTGCGTTGAGTGTCAAGTGAGTTGACCGTGAACTGTCGGCGATTGGTGCAGTGGGTATTGTTTGCCATTGTTGGTATTGGTTGTAATGGCAATGTGCAGGCAATACCGACGTTTCGGGAAGTAAAAAATGAATTTTTATCTTCTGACGCCTTATTATTGGACCGGCACGGTGCGACCTTGCAGCACTTGCGTGTCAATCCCAATGAAAGAAAATTAACCTGGGTTAGCCTCGAGGATATTTCCCCGGCAATGCGGATAGCACTGATTGCTTCCGAGGATAA
Organism: Burkholderiales bacterium; assembly: GCA_028868455.1. Taxonomy (GTDB): domain Bacteria; phylum Pseudomonadota; class Gammaproteobacteria; order Burkholderiales; family Burkholderiaceae_D; genus Undibacterium. The sequence goes on from JAGWUK010000758.1 coordinate 717, forward strand.
ACGCTTTTACGAGCATGCTGGTGTTGACTGGAGTGCCGTTGCTGCGGCTGCGTGGGGCAATCTTTGGCATTCCCGTACCCGTGGTGCCTCGACCATTACCATGCAACTGGCTGGTTTGCTAAACGAAAATCTACATCGCCGCTCAGGTACACGCACTACCTTACAAAAAATCAATCAGGCAATCATTGCACAATGGCTCGAGCGTAGCTGGCGCAAAGATCAAATATTGGAAGCGTATTTGAATCTTGTGCCATTCCGGGGGGAGTTGGTTGGTGTCCATGCGCTTTCCCGGGTTCTGTTTGATAAGCATCCGAGTGGGCTGGATCAGGTTGAGTCAGCCCTGGCGGTGGCTTTAATCCGGGCACCAAATGCGCCGCCGGCGCGTGTCGCTTCGAGAGCTTGTCAGATTTTGCAGTCGCAGAATCACAAAGAACTTTGCCAAAATCTGGATGGTCAAGCCAGCCTGTATTTCGCCAGACTTTCAGGTAAGCATTTACCGATGACGGATCATGCCAATGGTATAGCATCAGTCTCGGCAAATCTTGCCCCGCACCTGGCGCGCCACTTGTTGACATCCGGCGTGAAATCGGTGACGTCGACGGTCGATGCTGGCGTGCAAAGTTTTGCACGGGATAGCCTGGTTCGTCAGTTATCCGGTCTCGTCGACCGTAATGTTGAAGACGGTGCTGTGCTGGTTCTGGATAATGCCAGCGGTGATGTTCTTGCCTGGGTAGGATCGAGCGGGAACTTGTCTGACGCAGCACAGGTGGACGGTGTCCTGGCTTTACGGCAGGCCGGATCGACACTTAAACCGTTCCTGTATGAACTTGCTCTGGAAAAACGCTGGCTGACGGCGGCGTCAATTCTCGATGACTCGCCAGTCAATTTGTCGACCGGCAACGGTTTATACATACCGCAAAATTACGATAAGCATTTCAAAGGACTTGTTAGCGTACGAACAGCGTTAGGTTCTTCGCTCAATATTCCGGCGGTAAGAACCTTGGTAACGGTAACTCCTGAACGATTCTTTCAACGCTTGCAAAAACTGGGCTTTCAACTCAGAGAATCGGGTGATTACTATGGCTATAGTCTTGCGCTCGGTAGCGCCGACGTTAGTTTATTGGCTTTGACGAACGCTTACCGTAGTTTGGCGAATCATGGTGCATACAGTACTGTGAGATTCAGCCGGGCGGAGAAATTGCCTCTGAAAAGAAACGTCATGAATA
>JAGWUK010000759.1 GCA_028868455.1 Burkholderiales bacterium
TCCTAAAATAATCTGAAACCCAATTTGCTTTACAAATTCCCAAGGCGCGAATTGCTTTTAAAACTAGTTTACGCTGACAATCCAAATTCTGCTCTAAATGTATTGCATCATTCCAGTCAGGGTGCACACGTTCGCGCAAGTCATAAACGCGTTGAAATTTTTGACGTTCCGCCACCATCAGTTCGCCAGTTGTAAATAATAGCTCTAAGGCACGCTTTTCAGGTTTCCATTCCCACCAACCTCCGCTTTTTCCATCAGTGCGCTCAAAATCTGCAGAGCGGCAAGCACCGTATTGCTGGATATATTGTTTGATTTTTTCTACTTCGTGGGTATTCTCGTTTAGCCAACGTTGATTGTATTTCCAGCCAAGGCCATGCGGTGAAATCATTTGATGGCGATATAGACCAAAATCTTCTATAGGAAGAAAGCAGGCTTCGTGCGACCAGTATTCAAATATTTTTTTCTCTTTCAGTAACTCGTCGAGCCACGAAATGTCATATTGACCGAGTCGGCTCCAAAGTACTAAATATGGACTACGCGCCACTATATTGATCGTATCGATCTGCAAAGCAGCCATTTGCTTAATGCATGCAAGCAGATCGTCTTTCTTTGCTTTTTTGTGTGGCGCGGCCAGCAAGCCTTGTGCAGCAAGATGCAGAGCTCGGGCTGAACCAATGCTCATTTGGTATTCGACACTATTCATATTGAGACTCTGGCTTCTTTCTTGCCGAACGGCGAATCAAAAATGCTTGAGACCAATGGCTGCTTTGACTTCATCGGTCGTCTTCGCAGCAACTTCGCGGGCTTTTCTCGTGCCTTCTTTTAGGATACGCAGTACTTCTCCACGATCTTTTGCGAACTCTTCACGTCGAGACCTGATTGGGGACAGTAAATCCTGTAAAACAGTTTCAAGTCGTGCTTTGACAATGCTGTCACCTAAACCGCCTTTAACGTAGTGATCCTTCATTGCTTGCAGGCTCTCTTTGTCGTCATCAAATGCGTCAAGATAAATGAACGCGACGTTTCCTTCCAGATGACCAGGGTCGCTGACACGAAGGTGCAGTGGATCAGTGTAAACATTGCGAACCGCTGCCTTGATTTCGGCGGTCGTAGATCCAAGATTAATGGCATTTCCCAAAGACTTACTCATTTTAGCTTTGCCGTCTATGCCGGGCAAACGACCGATCTCGGGCACTAAGGCCTGGCACTCCATTAAAATTTCTTTGTTGGTGAGCCGATTGAATCGTCTGACTATTTCGTTTGTTTGCTCGATCATAGGAATTTGATCTTCCCCAACGGGTACAAGATCGGCTTTGAACGCAGTAATATCTGCAGCTTGGCTAACAGGATAAGTCAGGAATCCTGCCGGAATATCTCTTTCGAAATTACGCAAAACGATTTCTTGCTTGATTGTCGGGTTGCGTTCCAAGCGTGCCACTGTAACAAGATTCAAGTAGTAAAACGTTAATTCTGTTAATTCAGGAATTTGCGATTGAATGAAAATTGTTGATTTGGTTGGATCAATGCCAACGGCCAGGTAATCTAAGGCCACTTCAATGACGTTGTCATGCACTTTTGCTGGATTGTCCATATTGTCCGTCAGCGCTTGGGCATCAGCGAGCATGATGTATTGCTGATATTGATGTTGGTATTTAACGCGATTTTTTAAACTTCCAACAAAATGCCCAAGATGTAAGGGCCCGGTAGGACGATCACCAGTCAAAATGAGATGGTTTTTGGTATTTTCTTTGCTTGCTTGCATAATGCGTCCGTAGATTACGTTAAAAGGGCATACGTAAAAAATGCCGCCAGATCGTGGCGGCATTTTGACTTTCAGAACTTCATTTACATGATGCCGTTATAGCCGTTTCAATGTCAAGTTTGTGCGTAAAAAGAGCCAAAGCGAATTCTTGGTGATCATAATCAAATTTTTTCATCAC
>JAGWUK010000760.1 GCA_028868455.1 Burkholderiales bacterium
AACGCTGTGCGGCCGCTACCCAGATTTCGGATGCGCTGAAAACCGGCAACGCCGTCGATCAGACCAATGCGCTGACGGCCTATAACCTCGGCTGCTCGGTCAGTTTCCCGGCCAGAGTATTGCCGAACGCCGGTCTGAAACCGGAAAAATCCAACAGTTTCACGCTCGGTCTGGTCTGGCAAGCCAGCAAAGACACCAGCGTGACGATCGATTATTACAACATCAAACGCCGCGATGAAATCTCCGTGCTGGGTGTCGACGAAACGCTGGCCAATGAAGACAACAAAACCGGCCTGGTCGAACGCACCGCCCTCACCAGCCAGGATGTTGAACTCGCGCAACGTGCCAGCGAACTGGCGGGCAAATCCCTGAGCTATGGCACCGGCCCGATCGCCACCATCAGCGCGCAATACGCCAATCTGACCAAGACCAAAGTGTCCGGCGTCGATATTGATGTCAACAGCAAATGGCATCTGGGCAGCGCCGGCAAATTGCATACCGGCCTGGAAATGAATTACCAGATCGACTATCGCAGCTGGAGCAGTTTCACCAATGCCTATAGCGAAAATTATGTAGGACGACGCGGCACGCCGCAAATTCACGCCATCGCCAAAGCCTCATGGGACAAGGGCGACTGGTCAACTGGCGCGCGTCTTTATTACACCAGCGGCACGACGCTGAGCTGGGGCGATCTGGATACGGCAAACTTGCCGCAGGGCTGCCTGGATCGCGGTGTCAGCGTCGATCAGTGCAAGATTGGCGCCGACACCACGCTTGATCTTTCACTGCGCTATTCAGGCTGGAAGCACACCACGGTGGCAATGAATCTGTTCAACGTCACCGGCCGCGATACGCTGACGCAAATGCGCCCGGGCACGGCCCTGCCTTTGCGCGGACGCGTGCTGAAACTGTCTTTCGAACATCAGTTCTGATCCGGGCGCTTTTGGCATCCCCACGCCGATCCCGGGCAATGGGGATGCTTTTTTTCTTTGTTACGGCGAGCGCATGACCATGCGTTCGCCGCCCGCGACAGGTCAGCACCTTGCGCGTGAAATTGCAGATTAAATATATACTCCTACCCAGTATTTTTCCACAGTCATCAAATTACCAGCGCTTTGAGCAATTTTCCTTATATTTTTAAGGGAGTATATGCTATGCAGCGCAAAGCACGGCCGCCTTGATGCGGCTCTGCATGCTGAACCTAATCCGATTACTATAGGATTTTCGTGCCGACGCAAAATGACACGCGTCCGTGTCACAATCCCAATCGATGTCCACGATGTCCACGATGTCCACGATGTCCATCAAGGAGAGCAGGTAATGACTTATCGCAAACGCATCGCTCAGTTCGCCACCAAAGCAATTGCATTCCCGTCCGCCCGGATAGCCGTCGCCGTTTTCGCGCTGCTGGCAGGAGGAAGCGCAACGGCCAGCAGCACCAACACCGATGAGCCGCTCAAAAGCGCCATCGCCGGCGAGCAACGCAGCGCCGCACACAAGCAGCGCGATGCCGCGCGACATCCTTATGAGACTTTGCAGTTTTTTGGCATCCGTCCGGATATGCATGTGGTCGAAATCATTCCCGGCGGCGGCTGGTACACAGAGATTCTGGCGCCGTATTTACGCGATCATGGCAAGCTGATACTGGCAGCGCCCGACCCGGCTTCTGCCAGCGATTATTCGCGCCGCTCGGCCGCCAATCTGAAGAAGAAACTGGAGGCATCGCCGGCCGTCTTCGATCAGGTCAGCGTCGGCGTTTTCGAGCCACCGGCCAATATCCATTTCGCCGACAACAACAGCGTGGACATGGTGCTGACTTTCCGCAATGTACATAACTGGGCGGCAGACGGCGACGCCACCGTGCAATCGGTATTTCAGCATATTTACGACAGTCTGAAACCCGGCGGTGTATTTGGCGTCGTCGATCATCGCCTGCCCGT
>JAGWUK010000761.1 GCA_028868455.1 Burkholderiales bacterium
CGTATCACGGTGTTGCAACTTGTTCCAAGTATGTTACGCATGCTGGTCGTGAACCCACAATTGCCTGAGTGCGTGCATTTGCGTCGTTTATGTTGTGGCGGCGAGGTACTGGATGCAGAACTGGCACAACAGACTTTGCATGCTTTGCCTTCAGGGGCGGAGTGCGTCAACTTGTACGGCCCGACCGAGACAACTATACAAGTTGTCTTCGAGCGCGTCAGTCTGGACGATGAGGTTGTTGCAATTGGCCGGCCGATTGATAACACGCGAGTTTATGTGCTGGATGAATTTTTGCAGCCGCAACCCATAGGCGTCAGAGGTGAAATTTACATTGCAGGCGCAAATCTTGCGCAAGGGTATTTTGGACGCAGTGAATTAACTGCGGAGCGATTTGTTGACGATCCTTTTTCTGTGACGCCTGCGCGCATGTATCGCACGGGGGATCTGGGAGCATGGCGGGCGGATGGCCGGCTGGACTGTTTTGGCCGGGTCGACAGACAGGTCAAGTTGCGTGGGTATCGGATTGAGTTAGGCGAAGTCGAATCGATGGTCGCGCAACAACCTGGCATCTTAATGGCAGCTGTCGTTGTCGACAGAGATAACGCCAATATTGATCAGCTCCTCTGTTTTTATACCTTGAAACCGGGCGCAAGTTTGACGGTGGCCGAACTCAAGCAGCAACTTGCCGCGGCATTGCCGGATTACATGCTGCCAAACTGGTTAATCGCTATTGATCATTTCCCGTTAATGCCAAATGGGAAAATCGACAATAAAGCCCTGTTGCAGTTGCGGCCTTCTGGTAGTCAGCTTTCGCAGGCTCCACGAGATACGCTGGAAATGCGATTGGAACGTATTTGGGAAAGTGTTTTGCATGTCTCGCACGTTGGCATTGCCAGCAATTTTTTTGAGTTGGGCGGACATTCTTTGCTGGCGGTGAGGCTGATGGCGGAAATCGAAAAAGAGTTCGGATTCCGTTTGCCATTGACTTCACTTTTTTCCGCACCGACGATCGCTGCGCAGGCGGAACTATTGCGTGGCGAGTCGCTGCAAATGGATACGGTGCTGATTCCTATCCGGTCCGGTAATCCTCATTATTCACCTGTCGTACTCGTGCATCCTACGGGTGGCAGCGTGTTGTGCTACCGCGATCTGGCTGGCGGATTAGCGACGGAAAGACCTGTTATTGCGCTGCAGGATCCTGGTTTGATGGGCGAGAGCAACTATACGAGCGTCGAAGATCTGGCGACCCAATATCTCGATAAGATTCAACCGCTGGTCAAAGATCATCGCTATCTTCTTGCCGGCTGGTCTTCGGGAGGGATTATTGCTTACGAAATGGCACGTCAGGCACTGGCACGCGGTTACGAAGTTGCGTTCTTATGCCTGATTGATAGTCAGGTTGTGCCTCCTGATGATGCCGCTCCAAGCCGTGACAGATTGTTGCGATCTATCTCGCGGCTGATCGCGCATAAGGCAGAGATTGCTTGCCCCGATTTATCCGGTCTGGAGTTCGATCAGGCTTTGCAAAAACTGCTGGAATTGGCGCGCGAAGCGGATTTCGTCCCGCCACATGCCGACCAAAAAGAAATCGAAAAATTATTCAATGTGTTTGAAAAAAACGTCACGGTGATAGGACGCTATGCGGCAGGTGCCCTTCCGCGCCGCACAGTATTGATGCGAGCAATGCACGCTCTGCCAGACGCTATACGGGAAGCGGCCGTGCATTACACCGCCGAGGAAAAAGATTTGGGATGGGAAAAACTCTGTTTTGTCAAAGTGCGCGATATTGCAGGTGATCATATGTCGATGATGGAAACGCCAAGAGTCGCTGCTGTTGTCGAAGCGCTTGATCAGGAACTCAAGGAGGTAGAGCGTCTGCATAACTTGCAAAGACAGATTCTGCTGCCGATGCTAGGTTTGTAGTGCAAAGTATTT
>JAGWUK010000065.1 GCA_028868455.1 Burkholderiales bacterium
GTGAACGCCGAAGAGATCGGTTACACAGGAACAGAATTGCAGGACGCGATCAACAGCGATGCCGCTGCCCTGGCAAAATTCGAAACGATCCGTGCTTACGGCGCAGTGCGCATGGGTTTGATCAAACATATCGACGAAGCCGCAAAACGCCAGCACACACCGAAGGTCGCTTTCGTCGCGAAGCCGCTCGACTATGTTTCATCAAGTGGCAAGCAAGTCAACGCCAGCGAAATCGATTTGCTTGTCCGTGCCATGTCGATGGGCAAATTACATCATGCCATGATGGGGACGGCGGCAGTCGCGATCGGTACGGCCGCTGCCATTCCGGGGACGCTGGTAAATCTGGCTGCAGGCGGCGGAGAGCGCAGTGCAGTGCGTTTTGGTCACCCCTCCGGAACTTTGCGGGTTGGCGCTGAAGCCAGCAAGGTGAACGATGAATGGGTCGTGAAAAAAGCCATCATGAGCCGCAGTGCACGGATATTAATGGAAGGCTGGGTGCGCGTCCCCGGCGATAGTTTTTAAGTAAAAACACACATAACCCGCATCGATATTTGATCCTCCGCAATTCATGAGAATTGCGGAGCGGGGGAGACTACGTCCGAAATTTCGTCGGACCTATAATGAAAAATAAGGGCAACACATGTGGTTTAGCATCGCGGGAACGTTGAATTCAATTTTTATCGTTATTAGTTTGTGGGGAATCTGGGCGCAGGTAAAGAAAGTTTGGGATAGAAAGAAAAATCCTGAAGAGTCTGGTTCGACAACGCAGCTTTTGTCTTTGAATCAGTTCAGTGTCAGTTTTCTGGCGTACTGGTCTTTCTTCGTCTATGGCTATTCGATGAAACCTTTTAATCATTTTATCGTGTGGCCACGTTTGTTTGCGGCGGTTTTGGTGCTCGTGCTTTTGTTTGAAATGGCGCGCGACCGGAAAACCACAACGACAAAGACGGTCGCCGGTGTGGCAAGTCTGATGATGTTGTTAGGAGTGTGCGGTCTTTTATTCGGACGCCAATTCGTCGATGAGGGGCGCATCGTTTCTCAAGTGTTAATCGTGACGATTACCGGATTGCTGGCGCAAGGTTATGCGCATCAGATTAAATTAATTTTGGATTCAGGAAGTACCGGTGCTGTCTCAATCAAAATGAGTCAGTTCATTTTGGCGATGGATGTGACGACAATATTTTTTGCGTTGGTGATGGGATTGCACAATGGTTGGCCCTTACTGTTATTGGCAAGTGTGAGCGCGGCAACAAAATTGATGATGATGTATTTGTTTTATTGGGTAAGAGTCAGTCCTGTGGCAGGAAAGCGAAGAATAGAAAAACAAGCCGTCAGCGTCTAAGCGTCAAGTTCCGTTTAATTGGGTTTTTAATGATGTGCCTCATCTGTTGGAGACAAAATGAACTACCAAAAATTTTACCAAGCGTCGATACAAGAGCCTGAGACATTCTGGGCAGAACAGGCCAGGCTGATCGATTGGAAAGTGCCGTACACGCAAGTGCTTGACCACAGCAAGCCGCCGTTCGCAAAATGGTTTGTCGGCGGTGAAACAAATCTTTGTTATAACGCGGTCGATCGCTGGCTGGAAACGCAGGCAGATAAAGCTGCGCTGATCGCTATTTCGACGGAAACGAATTCCGAGAAAACGTATAGCTTCGCCGAGTTGCATACGGAGGTGCAACGCATGGCAGCGATTATGCTGTCGCTAGGGGTGAAGCAAGGTGACCGCGTATTGATCTATATGCCGATGATTGCCGAGGCAGCATTTGCGATGCTTGCCTGCGCGCGAATTGGTGCTGTGCATTCGGTGGTGTTTGGTGGTTTTGCATCCAAGAGCCTGGCAACCAGAATCGACGACGCCAAGCCTGTACTGGTGGTGTCGGCCGATGCCGGCATGCGCGGTGGTAAAGCTGTTCCGTACAAGCCATTGCTGGACGAAGCGATAGCTTTGGCTGAGTATCAGCCTCAGCATGTTTTGCTGGTCAATCGCGGACTGGATGCCATGAAACTGCAGCAAGGGCGCGACGTGGATTATGCCAGCGCCAGAGCGCAGCATATGGATGCCCAGGTTCCGGTGACATGGCTGGAATCGAATGCAATGTCCTATGTTTTATATACGTCTGGAACGACAGGTAAACCCAAAGGCGTGCAGCGCGATGTAGGCGGTTATGCGGTAGCGCTGGCATCATCCATGAAAAATATTTTCTGCGGCAACCCCGGAGAAACCTATTTTGCGACTTCAGACATAGGCTGGGTGGTCGGGCATTCGTATATCGTCTATGGTCCGTTGATCGCAGGGATGGCGACTATCATGTATGAAGGAACTCCGATACGTCCCGATGCTGGTATCTGGTGGAGTATCGTCGAAAAATACAAAGTGACGCGCATGTTTTCCGCACCAACGGCGATTCGTGTACTGAAAAAACATCCTCCAGAATTGATGCGCAAGTACGATTTGTCATCGCTGAAGTCCTTGTTTCTTGCCGGCGAGCCTTTGGATGAAACGACTTCGAGCTGGATTGCCGAAGAACTTGGCGTACCGATTATCGACAATTACTGGCAGACAGAAACCGGCTGGCCCATCTTGTCCGTGGCACGCGGTGTCGAAGCCAAGGCAACCCGTCTTGGTAGCCCAGGCGTTGCCATGTATGGCTATAACGTGCACATTATTAATGAAGCGACAGGGGAAGAATGCGGCCCGAACGAAAAAGGTGTTGTCGCTATCAAAGGTCCGTTGCCACCGGGATGTATGCAAACGGTGTACGGCGACGATCAACGCTTTGTGCAAACCTATTGGAGTAATTTCGCGCACGAGCAACTGTATTCGACTTTCGATTGGGGGATTCGGGATGCAGATGGCTATTATTTCATTTTGGGCCGCACTGACGATGTGATTAATGTCGCAGGTCATCGCCTCGGAACGCGAGAAATCGAGGAAAGCATTTCCAGCCATCCGGAGATATCTGAAGTTGCCGTGGTGGGTGTTGAGGATAAATTGAAAGGGCAGGTTGCCGTTGCCTTTGCCATACTCAAGCATCCCGCGCTGGCAGAGACGCCGGAAGGAAGCAAGGCATTGGAAGCGGCAGTGATGGCCGTGGTGGACAAACAATTAGGTGCAGTTGCCCGCCCGGCACGCGTGCATTTTGTCGGCATGCTGCCAAAGACGCGTTCAGGGAAATTATTGCGCCGTTCTATTCAGGCTATTTGCGAAGGGCGTGATGCAGGTGATTTGACGACGATAGAAGATCCTTCGTCTTTGCAGCAAATCAAAGCTGCTCTCAGTCATTAAATAAAGTCCGCAAGGGGAGGGAACCTCTCCTTGCGGAAGTAAAGCAGGGGGTGTGTTGACTCAGGTTTGCAAAGCTGCGGTCAAGGTTTTTACTTCTTCATCCGATTCTTCCAAAATACTATTCAGGGTACCGTCGCCGACAACAAAGTCGATTTCCGAAGCATATTGTTCGGATTCTGAATACGAGTTGATATCCATCGGTGATTTGGTGTGCGCCAGTTCGTTAGCCAGCAGCAAGGTGTCACCGAGTGTTTCTGGTGGCATGGCGCGCATGCCGTACCAAAGCGCTTCAACTGCATCAATGACCGCTTGTGGCAATAACAAGCTTTTGATCACGGCGCGACCTATCATGGCCTCGGACGTTTCTTTGTCGATGATGGTATCGGTGAATGAAGGCAATTCCAGTGTGTCGGTTTCTTCCGGTTCAGGATCAGGATCCAGCAAACACGGAAATTCATCGACGCGCGATAGCAGATAAAAATTTCCGACCTCATGCACGATACCGGCAAACATGGCGGTGTCAGGATCAACTTTTGTAATGCGGCGGGCGATAACCTGGGCGAGGGCTGCGACCTGTGCCGAGTGTTCCCATAAATGCTTGGTCATTGTCTGCAATTGCGGATTCTTGCTTGTTCCGGCCAGTTGGCGAACGATCAGTGATGCGACAATCGCCCGCAAGGTGCGAAATCCGAGGCGATTAATTGCCGATTTAACGTTGGTGACAGAATTACCTCGGTTGAAAGCTGCGGAATTGGCAATGGCGACGACGCGAGCTGCCAGCAAAGGTTCGTTCATGACAAGCTTGGTTGCTGTGTCCACGCTGCAATCCGGGTCATCAATTGCTTGTTGAATTTTCAGCGACGCTGCGACATTGGTGGGAAATACCAATTCTCCCCGTTTTGCCTGTTCGACGATATTGTTCAGCGCTTCAGTTCTGTTCATTGCAGCAGCCATAGTCAACCATATTTACGTGAGTTAAACCTGATTCAGGTTTTGCGATGCATGCAAGCATCATCCGGTCATTCAATATAAATGCAAAATCTGCAATAGCTTCGGCAAGACCATTTGTCCGACCGGGAATGGCGTTGGTCCGAGGTGTCAGACGCTTTAGTTTTTCATTCTGCTTCAGTTGTTGTTCAAGGTCAATAAAGCATTGTAGATATTGCGAAATTGTCTTGTCATTTTCGAATTGGGACTGACGCAAAACTGCCCCAGCGGTGTTATGGTTTCTGGTCGTACGATGTGTACTGCCTTCGTTGCTGCGCCTTGCTGGATCGATTTTTCTTAAGTCCCATGAATAAACAAAATGCCCCGGAATAGGCGTCGCTCCACATCAATCTATGAAAAGTGAGGTCGCCGATACAGTCGGCCGGGACATTTTCACAAGTTTTACTTTAGTTCCGTTTTTTTTGCTCGGCAATCCATTTATTGATTTTCATTTCCAGAAGCGACAAAGGCAGGGTGCCGTCGCTCAACACGACATCGTGAAACTGGCGCAGATCGAAACGGTCACCCAAAGCGGCTTTGGCACGCTGGCGTAACTCTATGATTTTCAGTGAGCCAATTTTATAGCCGAGCGCCTGACCTGGCCACGCCATATAACGTTCGGTTGCCTGGCGGGCCGCCGCTTCGCTATAGCCCAAGGTCGTTTGCTGATAGCGAATGGCTTGTTCGCGTGTCCAGCCTTTCGCATGGAGTCCAGTATCGACGACCAGACGCGTAGCGCGCAATAATTCATCGGTCAGATGTCCCAGATAGGCATTGGGATTATTTTCAAATAAGCCCATTTCCTTTCCCAGCGTTTCTGCATACAAGGCCCAGCCTTCAGTGAAAGCGTTATTGCCCCCCACCTTGCGGAATTTGGGTACGTCAAGTTCTTGCAAGGTCGCCAGATGAAAGTGGTGGCCGGGTTGTCCTTCGTGCAAAAACAATGTGGTCATGCCAGTCGTGCTGTAGTCGGCAGGATTGTTGATGACCGCCCAGAAAACCCCGGGGCGGGAGCCATCAATTGCTGGCGGCGTGTAATGATCAGAGGCCGTTTTGCGGCTGATTTCTGGTTCGGCGCGAATATCAAGTTGCGCTTTTGGTACATGTCCGAATAATTGCGGTAACTTGGCGCGAACCGATTTGTCTATTTCGCGGTAAGCATTGAGTACATCTGCTTCCGTTTTAAACGGACGATACTGCGGCTGGGTGTCTATCCATGCAGGCAGGCCGTTCGGATCGCCGCGATAACCCAGCTTAGGGCCAAGCTCTACAAATTCCTTTTGAATCCGGGCAACTTCTTTGATGCCAATCGCATAAATCTGTTCCGGACTGAGATTGGTGGTGGTCTGGTCGCGCACCCATGCACGGTACCATTGGCGTCCGTTCGGCAGGGCGCTCCAGCCTGAGCTCGTGCGGCTGGCTGGTAAATATTCCTGGCGTAAAAAAGTTTCGAATTCGCGTAGCGATGGCAATACTTTTGTTTCAATTGTCTTGCGATATTCCTCGGTCAGCCGGGTTTTTTCTTCGTCAGTGAATGACGCTGGGAAATTTTTGACCGGAATATAGTAAGGATGATTTTCTGCCGTATCGGACAAGAGTTGTTTGTATTGTGGCAACGTTGAGATGACTAATGCCTTGGGCAAGACTATGCCACGGCGCATGCCTTCGTGCATATTCATGGTTGCCAGTTTTATCCATTCAGGCAATTGCGCCAAGCGATGTAAAAAAGCTTCATATTGCGGGACCGTTTGTAAAAGTTGCGCACTCTGTCCGCTGGCAAATTGCGCCAACGTTACTGGGATGCTGTCCATTTGGTTAATTGGCAACAAACGGTCATCGTATTTGACCATGTTGAGATTGGCTTGAATTTCATATTGAAGGCAATCGTAAGTAACCATATTTTTCGCACTGAGACTATCGCGCTTTATGGCGCGCAGTTGTGTACCAATGTCGCGCCACATGGCTATTTGCTTTGCTTTGACCTCTGTATCCAGAGTCATTGGCAAGCGGTCATCGTAGCGATTGTCGCCGTTGTATGTCGCTGTGATCGGCTCAAATTCGGATTGTTTTTCGTAATATTCTGACGCAAGTTCTTGCAACTTTTGTGCTGCCAAGTCTTGTGTCATCGCAGATTGAGGCGATGTGCTGTCAATGTTTTCTTGCGCGATCGACACCGGAGAATAAACGGCTGCGCAACCGAGGGCAGTAATCAGAGAAATGATGGTAGGTAACGAGCGACTGGAGATCATAAGGAGTCTGCGTTGTAGTTTTTTTGATTGGGACGCTATTTTACGTCAGCATTGTTTGAACATTCGTTTTGTTCCAAGTTCATGAAAGTTTTTGACTGGCGATCTTTTATACGTCTGGTACCCCGCCATGCCGTATTTGTGTATCGATTGCGATGACGCATCGGCGCAGAACAATTTATGGTGGAAGCATAATTACCATCGATTCTGAAGTTGCAAAGCACGTCCTGATATGTAAAGAATTTTTAAAACTGGTCGTTATCGTCAGTACGCTTATTTGCTATGAGCTACAGGGCATTTGCGAAATTGCTGCGGCGTCTCATGTTTTGTCGAACAATTTTCCTGCGCCCACAGTTAATTTGGTTAAGTCTCCTGATCGGCGACGACCATGTTTTGCGTCGCATGTTCTGCTTGCCAGGGGGCGATGTATAGGGCGATTTATGAAAATTCTTTCCTCGGATGTCGCTATGGCGTCAAGTCACGCAGCGACGAGTCAGTCTGAAACAAATTCTTCTATCCGCGCATGGATAGGGAATCAGAGACCAAATTTTGAAGGGGTAACGCCGACGTTAGCGCCGAGTGCACCTGTCGCGGCGACTGGTTCCAGTAAGGTACAGATATCGGATGCTGGAAAATTGGCACAGGCAGCACAATCCAGTGAAGCGTCCGCAGTTCAGCAATCGAGCGATGAAGTGATCAGCGATCCTATGCTCATGATGCTGAAAAATCTGGTCGAAATCATGACAGGCAAAAAGATACATTTGCTCAATGCTGCCGATTTGCAGTCATCCAGCACGACGCCCGAGGTGGGCGGCGGTGCGTCTTCTGCACCGCCAGCGGCGTCCGCGCCTGCAAAAGCCGGATTTGGTGTGGAGATTGATACGCATCAGTCTTATACAGAGACGGAGCAAACCTCGTTTTCAGCCAGCGGAACTATCATTACGGCAGACAATAAAAAGATCAATTTCCAGATGTCGCTTCAGATGCAGCGTAGCTATCACGAAGAAAATAGTTCCAGTGTCCGCCTTGGAGATGCCAAAAAAGTCGATCCTCTTGTTTTAAATTTTGCAGGGAATGCGGCGCAGTTAACTGACCGGAAGTTTTCATTTGATTTGAACGGTGATGGGACGAAAGAAAATATTTCGTTTGTTCAGGGCGGTGGTTTTCTTGCGCTGGATAAAAACGGAGATGGAAAAATCAATAACGGGACCGAATTATTTGGCCCTGGAAGCGGTAATGGCTTTGCCGATCTGGCGCAGTATGACAGTGATGGCAATCATTGGATTGACGAGAATGACGCTATTTATCAGCAATTGAAAATCTGGACCAAAGATAGTGCTGGAAATGATCAATTAAGCAGCTTGAAACAAATGAACGTAGGCGCACTGTATCTGGGCTCGTCAAGTACGCAATTTGATCTGAATACGGCGCAAAATCAAAATCTCGGACAGGTCAGGTCAAGTGGTGTCTGGTTATCTGAAGACGGCAAAGCCCATGCGCTCCAGCAAGTCGATCTGTCGGTATAGTGTTCGTATCTTCAATTTCAGATTCTGGAAAATGCAAAAGTTTTGCTTTGATGAGCTATGAATGCTGACGGTAAGAATGCCCCCGCAGAAAACAACCAAGTTGTGCGGGGGCATAGACGTATCAGAATTCTTCCCAGTCATCTTCCGCTGGTTTGTTTTTGGATGGGCTAGGTTTTTCGGTTTTTACTGGTAATTGTTTCGGTGCCTTCTTTATTTCAATTGCCGGTTTCCCGGTAGTTTTCTTGCTGCTTACTGCGCTGGCGACTTGTGCATGCTGAACTGACTCTGTGCGCATTGGCGTATTTGATGTGTTGCTATTGAGCTTAAAGACACTGACAGCCTGCGCCAGCACAACAGCCTGCTCACGCATGCTCTCAGCCGCCGCTGCGGCCTGTTCGACAAGGGCAGCATTTTGCTGTGTCATCTCATCCATGTGTGCTATAGCATGATTGACTTGCTCGATGCCACTGCTTTGCTCCTGACTCGCTGCCGTTATTTCGCTCATGATATCCGTCACATGTCTGATGGAAACGACGATCTCTTCCATTGTTTTTCCGGCGTCTTCGACAAGGTGGTTGCCTACCTCAACTTTTTCGACCGAATCGTCAATTAAGGTTTTAATTTCTTTGGCCGCACTAGCACTGCGTTGGGCGAGATTGCGTACTTCGGCAGCAACGACAGCAAACCCGCGTCCCTGTTCCCCGGCGCGCGCAGCTTCAACGGCAGCATTCAACGCAAGAATATTGGTTTGAAATGCGATTCCATCAATGACGCCAATGATGTCAACAATTTTGCCTGAGCTGGCCTTGATTGAGCCCATCGTGCTGACGACTTTTCCAACGATTTCTCCGCCTTTGATCGCCACATCCGAAGCAGAGTTGGCAAGCTGGTTGGCTTGTCGGGCATTGTCGGCATTTTGTTTGACGGTTGAAGTCAGCTCTTCCATGGAAGAGGCAGTTTCTTCCAGTGCGCCTGCCTGGGTTTCCGTGCGTCTTGATAAGTCGGCGTTCCCCGATGCGATTTCAGACGAAGCCGTCGAAATCATGTCGGTACTACGGTGTACCTGACTAATGGTCATCACCAGGCTATTGTTCATGTCGGCAAGCGCACTCAGAAGCTGCCCGGTTTCGTCTCGGGAATGTATTTCAATCCGACCTGTCAGATCCCCATCTGCTACTTTTGCCGCAATTTTGACGGCATCACTGAGCGGCAGCGTAATTGATCGCGTAATCCAGATGGCAAACGCTGTGCTGATCACCAATGCCATTAAACCCAGAATCAGCATCAGGTTACGGGAAAAAACGATGTTGTCCTTAATATTACTGCCATTACTCTGCATATCATTTTTTTGAATCGCAATGAGCGCATTGATATCATCCAACGCACGATTGAGTGCAGGAAACGTGGTTTTGCCCATCATGGCGATGGCTTCGTCACGCTGATCTAGTTCGAGCAAGTCACCCGTTTTCGCAAATGCACTTTCGAACGCTGTGAGCGATGAGGCAAGCTTTTGATTCGACTCCTTCTCTTTGTCCGACATGGCCAGTTTGTTCAGGATATCCAGTAAGGCGGCTGTCTTTTTCTTATTTGCGTCAATGGCTGCATATTGTTTATTACGCGCTGCCTGTTCTGCTGTAATGAATAGTTCCAGAGTACGGCTGCCATTTTCCTGAATTATTGCCGACATCTCCAGTGCAGCAGCAACACCTGGCTCGTTTTTATCAAGTATCAGAGAGTTGCGTTCTGAAATATCGGTTAGCCGCCCGACACTGACGACAACCATGATCAAAATGATCAACAATGTCAGGCCAAATGCCAATCCAAGACGGGCACTGATTTTGAAGTTACTGAATTTCATGTGGATATCCCTGTAAAAAACGCCCGGTTACGTAAGCAATAAGTCTTCACTAAACCATTTTCCTTACAAAGAAT
>JAGWUK010000066.1 GCA_028868455.1 Burkholderiales bacterium
CCGTCGCTGGATGAGGCTGAGATGACGCAGATTGATGAGTTGCTTCATATTGTCCCTGTCAGTAAACATCGCCATTCAACGCCCGCGTGCTGCTTTGTGTTGACAGTCGTGGTCAGAAAGTTAAATATCCCCTTAACAGATCGAACCAGTGA
This sequence comes from Burkholderiales bacterium, assembly GCA_028868455.1. Taxonomy (GTDB): domain Bacteria; phylum Pseudomonadota; class Gammaproteobacteria; order Burkholderiales; family Burkholderiaceae_D; genus Undibacterium. The sequence continues at coordinate 153 of JAGWUK010000066.1, forward strand.
CTAGCCTGTACGCATGCATTCTGTGCTCTTTTTAACCCATCACAGCGGACTGCGTCGCGTTTATTTGTGCTCTGCAAACTACACTCAAGGGAGCCTTGCATAAATAATCAGCAGAAAAGTATTGATATTGCCGCGATGAACATCATCTAGCCCGATACGCCCCTCCACCCTTTCAGCGGGAATTCCACTGCATGAGCACAACATCTTCTCCCACTCCCCTCAGCCCGCGCAGCAGCCTGGCAACTCTAAAGGGACTGCTGCCCTTTCTGAAACCCTATCGATTTCAATTTATCCTCGCTGGTCTGGCCTTGATTGTTGCTGCGTCGGCAACGCTGGCCATTCCGTATGCATTTCGTCAGATGATTGATCTGGGTTTCGGTGGTCACGGCGAGCGCGGCATTCAACATGTGAACTTAACGTTTCTGGCCTTGTTTGCCGTTGCCTGTGTACTCGGCATTGCGACGGCAGCGCGTTTTTATATGGTGTCGTGGCTGGGAGAGCGCGTTACCACCGATATACGCAAAGCGGTCTATGCGCATGTGATTACCCAAAGTCCGGAATTTTTTGAAACCACGCAGACCGGGGAGGTCTTGTCGCGTCTGACGACCGATACAACCTTAATTCAGACCGTCATCGGCACCAGCATTTCGATGGCATTACGCAATGTACTGCTGTTCCTGGGTGGGATGGCGATGCTGTTCATCACCAGCCCGAAGCTGTCTTCTATCATCATCGTGATGCTGGCGATGGTGGTGTTGCCCATTGTGCTGTTCGGACGCCGGGTGCGTAAGTTGTCGCGTGATTCTCAGGACAGAATTGCCGACGCCTCGGCGGTTGCAGGTGAAATTCTGAACGCCATGCCAACCGTGCAGGCGTTTACGCATGAGCACATTGAAGCGCAGAGATTTTCAGTCTCGGTGGAAGGCGCATTTGATACGGCCATGCGCCGCATCCGGGCTCGATCACTGTTAACGATGGTAGCGATTCTTCTGGTTTTCGGCGCAATCGTTTTTGTGCTTTGGCTAGGCGCAAATTCGGTCATGCAAGGAAGCATGACCGGCGGCGAACTGGGGCAATTCATTTTGTACGCTTCCATTGTCGCGGGTGCCATTGGCGCATTGTCCGAAGTGATGGGCGACGCACAACGTGCTGCTGGCGCCACCGAGAGGCTGATAGAGTTAATGGAAGTTCAGTCGCCGATACAAAATCCGGCCCATCCACAGCGCTTGCCGGTCAAACATTCGCAGGAAGCCAAAGGCGCGTCGCTGGCTTTGCGCGATGTGAAGTTTTACTATCCTTCGCGACCGCAAACGGCTGCTCTCTCGCATCTGTCGCTAGACATCCAGCCCGGCAACACCGTGGCGATTGTCGGTTCCTCCGGTGCGGGAAAAACCACGCTATTCCAGCTGATCATGCGTTTTTACGATCCTCAGCACGGACAAATTTTATTGAATGGCGTCGACATTGCGCAACTCGACTTGCACGTATTGCGCGACGCCATCGGTATCGTTCCGCAGGATACGATTATTTTTTCTGCCAATGCGATGGAAAATATTCGCTATGGCAAAGCCGACGCGAGCGATGCAGAAGTGATCGCTGCGGCCAAAATGGCAGCCGCGCATGAGTTTATTGAACGGCTGCCAGACGGCTATCAATCTTTCCTCGGCGAGCGCGGTGTACGCCTGTCAGGCGGCCAGCGCCAGCGCATCGCCATTGCCCGTGCGCTGCTGAAAAACCCGCCGCTGTTGTTATTGGATGAAGCCACCAGCGCGCTGGATGCCGAATCCGAGCGGCTGGTTCAAGGTGCGCTGGAACTGGCGATGCAAGACCGTACCACCCTGATTATTGCGCATCGCCTGGCGACGGTCCAAAGAGCGGATCGCATCATTGTCATGGAACACGGGCATATCGTCGAAACCGGCACCCACACTTCGCTGGTGGAACTGGGTGGCGTGTATGCAAAACTGGCGGCACTGCAATTTGATCTGCACCGCGACGACGATTGACACCGCACAAAACTCAAACGACTCACCCAACGTCAATGCCCGCTGCCAGCCAATGGCATCACTGCAACTGGCGTTGGTCTGATACGCACCAGCGAGACCGAAAAGGCACCGCAGATCAGTAAAAATCCGGCCAGACGAATGACGTTTTCCGGATTACTCCCCAGCAGGCTGTGATAGTACAGCGGCAGCGTAAATATCTGGATGATCATGGGGATCACAATGAACATATTGAAGATACCCATATACACGCCGGTTCTCTCGGCGGGAATACTCCCCGCCAGCATGATGTAAGGGTTTCCCATCATGCTGGCCCACGCCAGTCCGATACCGATCATCGGAATAAACAATAGTCCGGGTGTATGGATCATAGGAATGCACAGCATGCCAATGCCAGCCAGACTCAGGCAGATACTGTGCGTGATTTTTGGTCCGTAGCGGCGGGCAAAAGGCATCAGCATAAAAGCCGAAACAAACGCGACGAAATTATAAAACGCACCGATTTGCCCATTGAGCAAACCGGCATCGCGAAACCCTTGCGAAGCCTGGTCATGCGTGCCAAAAATCGTCCGCGCCAGAGACAGCATGATGTACTGCCAGTAACAGAACATCGCATACCACTGAAACAGTTTAACGACCGCCAACTGACGCATTGTATCGGGCATCTCAAGGATTGCCTGCCAGACTTCGCGTACGGTTGCGCGGCTTCCCCTGGGTTGCTTTTGCATATGGCGGATATCGTCAGCGGTCAGCGGAATTTCCGGCGTCGTTTTTAATGTCCAGAGTATCGAGCTGATAGAGAATATGGAGCCGATGACAAATGCAGCGATCACGATATGCGGAATATGACTGGCATTGACTGCATCCTTATTCATACCGGCAAATACCAGTAGCGAAGGCGTCAGATAGGCAAAAGTTTGCCCGAGTCCGGTGAACGCGCTTTGAGTCAGAAAACCAATGGAATGCTGACTCTTATCCAGTTTATCGCTGACAAATGCGCGATACGGCTCCATCGTCACATTATTGGCCGCATCCAGTATCCACAGTAAACTGGCCGCGACCCACAGCGCAGGGCTGAATGGCATCAACAACAATCCGAGGCTGCACAGCAAGGCGCCGACCAAAAAATACGGTGTACGCCGTCCCCAGCGCGTCACGGTCCGGTCGCTCATCGCGCCGATCAAGGGTTGCACGATCAGACCGGTAATCGGCCCTGCCAGCCATAGATACGGCAGACTTGCTTCATCGGCGCCCAGATATTTATAAATCGGACTCATGCTGCTTTGTTGCAAACCAAAGCTGAACTGCAGCCCAAAAAAGCCGAAGTTCATATTGATGATCTGCCAGAATGTCAGCAAGGGTTTACGGCGACTTTCGAATGCGCTCATATTGCCTCTCCGGTGTACTTTTCACTGCCACGCAGCCGGAGATCTTCCAACTGCCATTGTTGCAATCGTGTCGCATAAAATTGCTTGTCCGTTGCGACTGCGCCGCGTAATCCGCAAACGGCGCCGGCAAATTCATGCGCTCTCGCCAGTGTGGTTTCCAAGGGCCAGCCACCTATCAAGCCAGCAAGAAATACGGCTGAAAACGCATCGCCGGCACCCACGGTATCAACGACATTCAGTTTTTTGGCGGCGGCCGCGCTGCTGACAACTGCGCCACAGCGATCAACATAAAGATAGCCTTTCTCCCCCAGCGTCACGATCATTGCCTGCAAATCAAAATGTGCAAGCAAGGACAAAATTTTCGCCGACAACTGTACTGCGGCGTTACTGCTGCCCAGATCGGGATTCAAGCTGAGCACGTACTGCAATTCGTCTTCATTCAATTTAACGATGTCGGCGTTGGCTAATGAAAACAAAATGACTTCGTCGCTGAATTGTCCATCTCTGAGATTCAAATCCAGATAGGTGAGCATACCGTCACGGCCGAGCAAATTTCGCAGTGCTGCACGAGACTGCGTCGCCCTCTGCGCCAGCGTGCCGAAGTACAAAATAACTTTCGGCGCACTACCACAAAACACCGTAACGGCTTGCTGAGCCGCGTGCACTTCCACATGGTCATACGCCTGATCCGGCAAAATATGAAATTCGTGCTTTGCCAGATCATGCAAATCATTCTGTGTCACGCGCACCTGACCGCTGGGATGCTCAGCGTCGATTTGCAGCCCCGCGAGACTGAGGCCGCTTTGCAGCATGTGTTCACGGATCAATGCACCGTTTTCATCTTGCCCCAGGCGGGTAAGCATCAGCGGATGCGCATGCAGAAGTGACAGATTCCGCGCCACGTTCAGCGGTGCACCGCCAACCACTTTGGTCTGCGCAAATTCATCCACCAGCGCTTCGCCAAATATAATGACTGGCGCATCTTTTAGCTCTTTCATGCAGCACTCCTGTCCGTCAGCGCGCGCAACCAGATTTGCTCATAGGGTTCCACCTTTAAGCACCGCGTTGCCACGCTATACACCCGACCACTGATGAGGTCGGTAAAACCATTGATTGCAGCTTTGTCATGCAGCACGTCCAGAGCAAAGTCGATCGCAACACCTGAAAAATTGCCGATGAAATACACACAGCCCTCATCATCAGCATGGCCGCGGCCGAAGACCAGCAACTGCGGTGCTTCGGTAACGATCAGGTTTCTGGCTGCCGATGCCGACAACGCCGCCGTGTCTTTACGGCAGCGTATCAGATGCAAAAGTGCGCTAAATATTTTTCCGCTTTCCGTCGTTTCATCGTGCCTGGAAGCAAATGCCGCCATATCGAAATCCGGTCGTTGCAGCCAGCGGCTGTCGTTGGCTTTTTGCGGATCATGCAAATAGCTTTCCTCATTTTTTTGCGCCAGTTCATCGCCCATGTAAATCACCGGCAAACCTCCGAAACTCAATGCCAGTCCATACAATAACAACAGTCTTCTGCGGGCCAGCAATTGTTCTTCCTGATCCGAAGCGCTGCTCATTCCGCACAATGCCGATGCCATGCCCACGCTGCCATGCACTGCCGACGGATCGGCTGCCTGAAAACTCGCACCGCGCGCGTAGCTGTCGCCGGCGCCAGAATAAAACTGCGCCACATGCGCCAGACGTTGCTGCGCAATCGCATCGCTATTTTCCGCCCCGCGCATTTCGGCACGCAATACATTCCAGCCTATGTCGTCATGGCAACGCACATAGGTCAGCCACGACGCCTGATCGGGCAACGCAGGTGTTCCTTGTATAACGCGTGCTATGGCATCCGTATTTTGTTCAGCCAGCGCTGCCCAGCCAGCGGCCATCAGACTGCTGTGATAAGCAAGATGGCATTCATTGATCTGCGCTGATGCTGCATTCGCCGGCGTTCCCAGATAGGCTGGCAACTGTGCCGTCGGCACTATCGCTTCTGCTTTCAGCAATACGCCTGGCGCTGCGATCTCGACAATGCTGCGTATCGCTTGCAATATCCAATGCGCTTCTGGCTGATTCATGCAATTTGTGCCTTCGCGCTTCCACAGAAACGCGGTGGAATCGAGGCGAAATACTTCAATGCCGCGATTGGCCAGACGCAATAAAGCCAGCGCCATTTCTGCAAACACGGCAGGATTGCTGTAATTCAAATCCCATTGATACGGATAAAACGTCGTCCATATCCAGCGTTGCAGCGTCGTATCGAACGTAAAATTTCCCGGCGCCGCCTGTGGAAATATCTGTCCCAGCGTCGCTTCGTAGCGCGCTGGCTGGGTATAGTCGGCAAAACTGTGGAAATAATTTTGATACGCGGCATCACCCGCTTTGGCAGCGCACGCCCAGGGATGATCGTCGGCGACATGATTCAGAATAAAATCGGAACAAAGGCTAATTTCTGCCGCACGCAATTGTTCAGTCAATGCCTGCAAATCCGCCATCGTGCCAAATTTCGGTTCGATCTCATCGTAACTTGCTACCGCAAATCCGCCATCATTTTCACCATCTCTGGCGCGCAAAAATGGCAGCAAATGCAAGTAACGTACGCCCATCTCCTGCAAATGCGAAATTTTCTGCATCACGCCTTGCAAGTTGCCACCGAAGCGATCGACATAGGTGCAATAGCCAAGCATGTCCTGGCTGCCAAACCAGTTCTTGTTTGCGGATCGAGACTGATCTTGCGCGCGCAATGCCGCTGGGCGCTCACCAGCCAGGCTGATGACTTCCTGCATCAATTGCTGACACCATCCGGCAAAATGCTCGCTGTCACCATACAGCCGGCGCAGGCGCTCCAACAAAACAGGTGCATGTTGAAAGAAGCGTGGCGCAAGCAAATCTCGCTGGCCCGCTGGCAACTGCGCCAGCATGGCTTCGAGCTGCGCTTGTAAAAGTGCCATAAGCGTATCGTGTCCTGAATGCATAAGATAAAAGAAAAAAGATTCCGGCCAAAGGAACGTTGGTTGGGAGTGTTGCGGCCGGAATCAGGAAAATGGGCAAACCGGAAAACCTGTCCGGTTTGCAGCGCAGATCAGAACGAGTATTTCAAGGTTGCGCGGATGGTGCGTCCATTCACCGAACGGGCGGCATGTCCGTCACCTTCTACCTCGGTGTAGCCTATGCTGTTGAGTAAATTATTCAAGCTTAACGATGCCTGAACTTGCGGAGTCACCTGATAATTCACAAAGGCGTTGACAACATTAAAGCCCGGCAAAGTCAGCGTATTGCCGTCATCCCCCCAAGACTTGGTCGTGCCGATAACGCTGACGCCAAATGCCGCATCGCCGATGCTATAACTTGGTGCGATCTGGTAAATGAATTTCGCCTGGCGGCGCGGTGTTTTGCCGATCACGGATGCATCACTGGCGCCAACAATGCTGGCGTTGGTATATGTCATACCGCCATTGATATTGAAAGCACCCATATGATAGCTAGCTTCAATTTCCAGACCTTTGGCGTCGTAGGAATTGGCAGTGAATTTTTGCGTCGTCGCCTCAAAATTGGATTCCGTTGTTTTCGCCTGGAACAAGGTGACGAAGCTATTGAACCTGCCTGCTTTCCATTTCACGCCTGCTTCGGTTTGTTTAACAATATTGGTGCTGATCGGCACGGAACCATCCAGCGGATTGCCGAACATAATGCGATCAGCATTGAAAGCGATCCCCTCGCTTACGCGTGCAAACAAGGCCAGATTTTTGTCCAACCGGTAATTCGCACCAACGGAATAAGAAGTGTGATTGACCGAGTAGTCAATGAACTTGGTGTTCGCCTGACGGTAGGCCTGATTTACTGCCTGATTGTAGGTACCCGTCGCATCCTGCTTGTCGTAACGCAGGCTGGCGTCCAGATTCCAGGCACCAGCTTCCCAGCCCAGATTCGCATAGGTCGCATTGGTTTTATATTGCGCATCGATATTCCGGTTGCAGCAACCGCCCCAGACATCGGTACTCTGCGCCAATAAGCCTGGCGATCCGGCCACGGTATTGGCAGAATTCAGCAACGCCGGTTTATCACCACTTGCCTGCATCAGGTATTGATTGAAATTCCAGGTAACTCCAAGGTTTTGCAGCGACGTGTACAGACCGGCAGTCAGCGACAATTTGCTGTCTTTCATGGCAAAAACCTTGGACACCTTGACGTCATTGACTGTGCTGCCCAGGTCATCGAGCGATGTGTTGAATACAGTGGCGGTAAATGCTGCACCGGTGTAAGCCTTACCTGCATTCGGCCCGGTCGCATAAGTCATCGCTGCCGACGAATTGCCGTTGTCTGCCGGGAAGATGGAAATAAAGCGGCCACCGTTCGAGGATTTACGGAATTTTTCATCGAGCACCCAGCCGTCACCGAATTTCAGCGAAGCCTCAGCACCGAAGGCATTATTGGTGACATGCAAGCCATCGTTCACATTGGTAGCGATACGATTATTGTTCTTGTCCAGCACAATATCCTTGACCCAGTAAGGCGAATAGAAACTTGCAGTGCGCGGATCGATGCCAGGCATTTCAGAAATCGTACCGTTGACCGTCGTCACCGGCACCGGCATGTTCATTGGCGACTTATCGTCCAGATGTTTAAAACTCAGACGCACATAGCCATTGTCGAGTTCATGGGTGATATTGGCCTTGATCTGGCCGCCGTCTTCCGCCGTCACGCCAGCCGGACGCGAGCTGTCGCCGTTGCGGTAGTAGCCGGCAACGAACACGCGGGTCTTGTCAGACACCGGCGTGCCGTAGTCGAAATCGTAACGTGTCTGATTGAAATCAAGCCCTTTCGTGATACCGATGCTTCCACCTTTTTCACGGCCATTTTTGCTGATGAAATTGATGATGCCGCCAGGCGAATTCGTCGCCATCGTGGATGCTGTTCCGCCGCGCACGACTTCGAGATGACTCAGACTGCCATCTGCGCGCAGATACATATCTGGCGTGGCAAAGGCGATATCGCCGAATTGCAGCAAAGGCAAGCCGTCTTCCTGAAATTGCACATACCGCGCGCCACCTGCCGAAATCGGTACGCCACGCACAGTCAGATTGGCATTCCCCTCACCGCCGGACGATTCTGAACGAACGCCCGGTACAGCACGCAGGATTTCTGCTGCATTGGTCGGTGCGGATTGCATGACCTGATCGGCTTCCAGCGTACTGATGGAAACGCTGGCCTTCATTTTGGATGTACCAATAGGCGTACCGGTCACCACGACGGTATCGAGATTCAGCGTATTTTTTTGCTCAGGCGCGACTGTCTGGGCATGGGCCGCAGACATTTGCAAGAGCGCCATAGAAATGGCCGCAGCCATGCTCGTCAATTGAATGACAGGTAATTTCATTGTCTTCTCCATTTTCCATTCATTATTTTTTATATCGCGTTCGCTGCGCCAGTAATGCAATTTCACGTTGCACGTTGACACGAACGAACACTTTCAACAATCCGCTGCACAAATTGCTGCATCACCTACCGCACCAACAGTCACTTCTCTTGCCATTTTGCGGCATTCAAGCGAACCATCGTCACATTCGCAGTCTTCGCCTGATGCTGCGACACCGGAGCATGTTTGAACGCAATGTTTTTAGTTCAGGCGTAGCGAATTATGCGGCGATAAAAAATTCTTTGCAATCGATTGCAATAACGCATTGCAATAAGCAAAAAATCTTGAATTCACATCCAGATGCACGCTGCGAACAGATTGTCGAGAAAATGCATTGAAACGCGCAGCCCGTCTGCGATTGCGCGCTATGCAACGGTGTCACACCAGCATAAAATGCCTAGGAAGAAACGTCTTTTTTATGCAACGAAACGGGAGAAATTGCACCCATGTTTTGCAGCGCAACATAAATTACCGCACAAAAAATTGCTATTTTCCCTTTGAAATTCAGCTTGTTTCCGGTCAATTCAAACAAGTTGAAAATCATTTTGCAATCGTTTGCAATATAGGAAGAAAATCACGCAATACAGCGGGGGTACGCTAGCTGGTGGCCCGACACATCAATTCGGCCGAGAGCAATTGCGGCTGAACGGTCTGCTGATCGGCCAGGGCCAACAAGGCATCAACCAGCGCCTCACCTGCGGCAACGATAGGCTGCCGCACCGTCGTCAATGGCGGATGAAAATAACGGGCAAGTTCAATATCGTCATAGCCCACGACGGCGACATCTTCCGGCACACGGTATTGTTTTTCGCGCAGCGTGTTGATTGCAGTCATGGCCAGCAGATCGCTACTGGCAAACAACGCATCGAAAGAAATTTCGCGACGACATAATTCATCCACCGCCAGACGCCCTCCTTCTTCAGTGAACAACGCTGAAATCGACAGGCGCTCATCAATCTGCACTTGCATTTCGTGATGTGCTTTGCAATATCCGTCGTAGCGATGTGCCACTTCCGG
>JAGWUK010000762.1 GCA_028868455.1 Burkholderiales bacterium
TATTCAACACTGGTTGTCACCAAGGGCGACGCCGTTGCCAACCTGCGCAATATGCGCACCTATGCAGCGCAGTTTGAGCTGAACAAACTTGGCAAGCCAGTTGACCGCGAAGAATGGGGCATGACGCCACAAACCGTCAATGCTTACTACAATCCGGAAATGAACGAAATCGTGTTCCCGGCAGCGATTCTGCAACCGCCGTTCTTCAATGCCAAAGCTGACGACGCCGTCAACTACGGTGGTATCGGCGCAGTCATCGGTCATGAAATCAGCCACGGTTTCGATGATCAGGGCGCGCAATACGATGGCATGGGCAATCTGCGTGACTGGTGGACGAAGGCCGATCACGAAAAATTCGCCGCCAAGACCGCCGCACTGGTGAAACAGTACAACGCTTTCAGCCCGGTTCCTGGTTACAACGTCAATGGTCAACTGACTTTGGGCGAAAACATTGCCGATAACTCCGGCCTGGCAATCGCGTACAAAGCCTACCATTTGTCCCTCGGCGGCAAACCAGCGCCGGTCATCAATGGCATGACTGGCGATCAACGCTTCTTCATGGGCTTTGGTCAGGTATGGCGTGGCAAATTGCGCGAAAAAGAATCGATCATCCGTATCAAGACCGATCCGCATTCCCCACCAGAGTTCCGCGCTAACGGTTCGCTGCGTAATATGACGCCGTTCTACCAATCTTTCGGCATCAAGGAAGGCGACAAGATGTATTTGCCGCCAGCCGACCGCGTATCGATCTGGTAAGCTGCGCCGCTGATTCCTCTTAACAGGAATCAGTTGCATTGAAAAAGGGCAGTCCTGTTTTTAACAGCACTGCCCTTTTCACATTGCATGCAAATACAAGGAAAGAAATATACTCCCACTAAATTCTTTAAAAGTCGCCCCAGTCCGCACTGTTTATCTGGGCTGTTAAAAAATACTGCCGGGGAGTATCAGACTTTTCCACGATTAATGACAATGAATAACATGCTTCGACACGCCCGGCACGGCGCAGGTTTGCACACTACCACTCATGCCGGTGTGACAGCCGCCTGATTTTTTTCGTTGCCCAGTTTTTCAAAAAACGTCACCACATCTGCCTCCACGCGCGTACGCGCAAAGCTCGGCAAACTCTGCCAGATACGCTTACCGTAAGGCTTGGAGATCAGCCGCGGATCGCAAATCATCAAGACGCCTTTATCCGTTTCATCGCGGATCAAACGCCCTGCCCCCTGCTTCAGATTAATGATCGCTTCAGGCAACTGATGATGAACAAACCCGTTCATCCCCTTCTTTTCCATCGCTGCAATACGTGCTGCCAGCACCGGATCATCGGGCGGTGAAAATGGCAGCTTATCGATAATCACCAGTGACAAGGCTTCGCCACGCACGTCCACACCTTCCCAGAAACTCTGGCTACCGATCAGGACGCCATTACCAGAAGCGCGAAAGCGATCCAGCAATTCATTGCGCCCCGCCTCTCCTTGCACAAACAACGGGAATGTCAAACCGCGCTGCGCGAATTCTTCTTTCAGACGCTCAGCACAAAACTTCACGGCCTTCAACGTCGTGCAGAGTAAAAACGTCCGGCCGCCAGCCGCTGCAATGACAGGCAAAGCCGCCTGAATCACCGACTCGGTATAGTCACGCGAATTGGGGTCAGGCATGCCGTCCGGCACATACAGATAACCCTGATCCTGATAGTTAAACGGACTCGGCCAGGTGTGTGCAGGCTCATTCCACAAGCCCATTTGCGACACGTAATGGGTAAAGTCATTCTTGACCGCCATCGTTGCCGACGTAAAAATCCAGGCGCGTGGCACGCCCTCTCTTTGCTTGTTAAAAATAGGCGCAATCGACAAAGGCGTGCGATGCAATTGCAGCGACACTGAAAACGCTTCTACCCACAAAACGTAATCACCTTCTTTCTCCTTATTT
>JAGWUK010000763.1 GCA_028868455.1 Burkholderiales bacterium
GTCGCCACATCGATATAAGCCAGCGCCAGCGGCGGCTTGACAACCTGATTCACCGATTTGCTCTGGGCAATCGTATGCAAGGGTAAAACCAGCAGGCTGCAACTGAGGGGCAATCCGACAGATAGTCTGGCGGCAACGGAAGAAAAACGACTCGGCAAGGGCATGGTGCAACTCCTTTTTTTTTTGACGACATGATCGACTAAAAATAGCAACGAAGCTCACAACACATACAACGGGGGGGAGCCAGCGTCTGTCCGCGAAGCAAAAAAACGGGACAATTCAACACGGTGGCCAAAAGGCATCATAGAACATTTTTCCGCCAGTTTGAGGAGTTCTTGAACGTTCGCCATGAGAAGGGCAGCGCTGCATTGCGCCGCCGCGGGCAGACGCAGTAAAACACTTGCCATACGCCATCAGGCGCGACAATAATGCGCATCTTTCTCTGACTTGCTAAATTCATCATTGTGTCCATGCACGATGACATACCGACCGGGAGCACCATGTTCAGCACGCGTACCAAAATCGTTATCGCCATAGCGTGGATGCTGTTTACGCTGCTGATGCAAATGGTGGCGGTACAGGATTTTATCCGTGACGGCGGCACCGAACTCTGGAAACCTATTCTGTGGGAAACCTCGTCCGCTGTGACCGGGCTGGGGCTGTGGCTCATCATGCGCTATCTGACCCAGCCTTATGATGATGCTCTGCTGGCGACGCCGTGGCGCTGGTTTGCACTACAGGTAGCTTGCCTGCCTTTGCTTGGACTGTGCTTCGTGCCGATCACTTTTGGCATACGTCATGGCGTGTACTATCTGATGGGGCAAACCTATACGCATGCGGCCTGGCCCCAGCTCTATTTGTATGAATCGATGCGGCTGGCGATTTTTATGGGACTGTTCACGGTCATCCTGTTTGGCATGCTGTCGTATTTTTCGCTGGTCAATGAAAAACTCAAAGCCGATCAGGCGCAGGCATTGCACCGCCAGGCGCAATTGCAAAGACTCACGCAGCAGATGCAACCGCATTTTTTATTTAATGCCTTAAATACGATCTCGTCATTGATGCACTCTGACATCGACAAGGCCGACGCCACACTGATCCAGCTGGCCGATGTCTTGCGCGCCACGCTCGATGCCAGCGAGCAGGCGACGCAATCTTTACAGGACGAGTTACGCATCGCGCGCGGCTATGCCAGCGTGATGGCCGAACGCTTTTCTGATCGCGTCGCCATTGCCTGGCAGATTGAGGACGACACCTTGTCATGCCAGGTGCCAGTGATGAGCCTGCAGCCGTTGCTGGAAAACATCTTCAAACACACCGTAGAGCGCTCGCGCCAGTTCACGCACATCAATGTGCTGGCGCGGCGCGAAGGCGGGCAACTCGTGCTGCGCCTGTCTGACGATGTCGGCACGCTGGCGATGCCAGAGGCAGCAACTTCCGCCGTATCAAACAACACAGGTATCGGAGTGCGGAATTTACGTCAGCGTCTGGCCATGTTATATGGTGACGACGCCAGTTTTTCGCTGAGCGCTTTACCCGGAAGTGGCGTACAGGCAGAGATGAGGTTGCCATGCGCGTGCTGATCGTCGACGATGAAAAACCCGCTCGCGACAAGCTGCAACGCATGCTGGCGCAGCACAGCGAGATCAGCGTCATCCATCAGGCGCGCGACGCCTACGACGCCTTGCAACAAATTGCCGAGCACAAACCGGACGCCGTGTTTCTGGATATCCAGATGCCAGAAATCAACGGCATCGAACTGGCTGCATCCTTGCCTGCGCCCGTGCCGCTGATCGTGTTCGTGACTGCCTACGATGCGTATGCTTTGCGTGCTTTCGATGCAAATGCGATCGACTATCTGTTAAAACCCTATGACCAGCAGCGTTTGCAAAGAGCCGTGCAAAGACTGGGCGAACGCTGGCAAAG
>JAGWUK010000067.1 GCA_028868455.1 Burkholderiales bacterium
AGACTAAAAGATAATTAGTAAATTATAATTATAGTAATTTTATCAAGCGATTTCTTCGCGCCTTGTGCTTCGTAAGGCAAGGCTTCAATGAACAGCCTCAAATACAAGCCAACAATTTTACCAACGTCACAGCGATCACATGGTCTGGACAAAATGCGTTGCCAGCTTGCAGACAACGCAGTTCTGCCACCCGGACAGCGCTTGTGCAGTCAAAGAAAATCTCAATCAATGCGCTTGCTCAGCAAATTTAATCAACGCGACAATAATTTCAATCTGATGCGCATCCTCGCCGCAGTCACGGTCTTAATCAATCATTGCTTCCCACTTCTTGGCTATGTCGAACCGCTGGGCGATATGCTTGGTCTGACATTAGGAACGATCTCGGTCGACGTATTTTTTGTCACGAGCGGATTTCTCGTCACCGGCAGTTTGCTGGCGAAAAAAAGCGCCTTTGAGTACATCTGTTCCAGAGTACTTCGCATTTATCCGGCGCTGATTGTCGTGACGCTTTTTTCCGTATTCATCATCGGCACCAGCCTGAGCGATCTTCCGTTAGCAACCTACCTGCCCCATCCGCAGACGCTGCATTTCTTGATATCCGATGCGACAGTGCTGGCGGGAATCGAGATGAACTTGCCGGGATTATTTGCTGACCGGCCATTTACCGCAGTCAACGGATCGCTGTGGACCCTGGTCTATGAAATGAAAATGTATTTATTGCTGCTGCTCGTATGGGCAGTCTCGGCAAAACAAACCCGGGGCACAATTCGCACGTGGTTTCGCGTGGAAAATATTCTTTTGGGTCTCTGTCTTTCGTCCGGTCTGATGCTGGTCATCAAAAGCTGTCTTGGTGACGAAGCAGGGCATTTAAATCGCTTCATTTTTCTCTTTTTTTCCGGAGCGTCGTTCTACAGTTTTAAGAAATACATCCCTTTAAGTCATCGTATTTTTCTTTGCATCGTCGTCACGGCAGGCATCGCATTCCTGTTCGGCAAAACAGTATTTTCGATGCTGGTTTGCCTGGCCATTCCGTACACCGTTCTCTACCTTGCCTTCATCCCCAACGGCATCATTCGTCAATTTAACAAAATGGGCGATTATTCCTATGGCGTTTATATTTACGCCTTCCCGATTCAACAATCCATCGGCGCCATCTATCCAAAAATTTCCGTATCCCAGCTGGCAATTTCATCATTGACGCTCACCTTCATCATGGCCGCCTTTTCATGGCATGTCATCGAAAAGCCGGTTTTATCCAACAAGAATCGCACTATCGAAAGCCTGCAATGGTTGCTTGCAAGGTTGACGTTGCGCGCTTAAGCCCGTTTTGTCGCAAGCTAGGTTTCAACGAAACGTTTATTGGGAAGAGTCATCCACACGTAACTAAAAAGCAGATATTGCTGAAGCAATGGTGTTTACTTTATCGTTTGCGGCAGGTTTTCAGATTCAGGCAATGACAAAAATATGTATCCTAAAAGCCCCCATCCCAATTTCTGCTGCTCTCCTTGTTAGCTTGTACCGCCAATATTTACGCGGCAAAGCCTTGTGCTGCGTTGGCGGCGGAGGCTGTGCATGCGTATGTGGAAAGCGGCGCGTATACGTCGGTGATGTATGTGAAGCAGAATAGCGGAGCCGGGATCCGCGGCGGGGTGTTGTCGGCGCGTCTGAAATCCGATGGGATGGCTCCGCAACGGTAGGCACGGGATTTGCTCTTGGTGAATGCCGACCGGATGACCGGGCGTCGGCAGATATTTCATATTTTTAACATTGGATTGACGCGCTTTTGTGACTGCATCGCCAGCGACGCAGTACGCATTTTGCGACGAGGCATCATCGCGCCGCTGGCTTGGTTTTGCGTCAGTCCTGGATCACCATCACTATTTATGACACAAACAATACGACACGCGAGCGCGGCGGATGCAGAGGCAATCTGCCAGATTTATAACCATTATGTGGCGACCACGCATATCAGCTTTGAGGAAGCACCTGTCGCTGTTGCGGAGATGGCGCAGCGTATCGGCGATGTCAGTGCCAGATTGCCGTGGCTGGTGCTTGAGCAGGGTGGACAGCTACTTGGCTATGCGTATGCGACGCCGTGGCGCGTGCGCAGCGCTTACCGGTTTTCTGTGGAAAGTTCGGTGTATGTGTCGCCGCAACATGGACGGCGCGGCATCGGTGCTGCGTTGTATCAGGCGTTGATTGCCGCGTTACGCACACGCGGCATTCGTGTCGTGCTGGGTGGCATCGCGCAACCCAATGCGGCCAGCGTCGCGCTGCATGAGCATATGGGCTTTCAGAAAGTCGCCCATTTCAACGAGGTCGGGTACAAATTCGGCCAGTGGATTGATGTCGGATATTGGGAGCTGTCGCTGGCGTAGCGATCGCTTGCGTTGCCTGCATCTGCGCGAATGGAAGTTATATACTCCCCCTATTTTTATAAAAATATTCCTGATTGCGCAGATTATACAAGCGGTGTTAAAAAATACTGACAGGGAGTATGTTTAAGAAGCCGTTTTTATTCGTCAACGTCTGGCGAGATAGGCGTGCGTATTTCGTATAGCGCATTGCGCGTTTTGGATGATGGTAAGGTGCGGCGTTGTTGCGCAAAAAACGGCGCCCCGCGGTGTGGATGACCTTGGGGGCGCAAGCGTTTGGCGACGATGTGGCGCTGTCGCCGTTGTGCAAATTTATTCGGCCATCATTTCACGCGCCAGACGACGCGGGATTTCCCAGTCCAGTTCTTTGCTGCGTTTTTTTTCCAGTGCATCGATGTGGCGCAGTTTTTTGTCGGCGACAAATTCGCCGGACAAAATCAGGCGTGGCTTGGTGCTGGCGGAAATCATGCCGTGGCTGGCCCATTCGGTACGGGGCAGGGTGGTGCCAGCGAGGATGCCGTAGTCTTTGCCGCAGCTGATGCCTTTTTCTGCGATGACGGATTCGCCAGCCTTGATGTATTTGGCGGCGTAGAGTGTGGAGGCGCTGGCGATCCAGCGACCGGCATGAATTTCACCGCGCAGGCTGCTGATTTCACCCTTGGCGCGGATCGTGCCCCAGGCGCTGATGTCGCCCTGGCTGCCGATCGCGCCCGCGCGCAGATTGCCCTGGCAAATGATGTTGCCGGCAAACAGGCTGCCTTCGACGTCGATATCGGTTTCGCTGAACACTTCGCCTTCGCAATTGCAATCACCCGCAATATGCACGGCGCTGGCCGCCAGGTGGCCGCCGATGAATTGCACTTCGCCGGCTTCCAGATCGTCGTCGAGTTGCAGATTGCCGTGGCAATCCAGATCGGCGCACGACAGATAACCCAGTCCCTGAATATCGCCGAACCCACCGAACACGTCGTTGTGCGCATGGCGCGCGAGGATGGCCGGATGCGCCAGTTTCTCAATGAAATTGCCACTGTCCTTGCCGGGTTTGACCTGATCCAGTTCCAGCATGCGCGCCATCCATTCGGCGCTGCAACCGGTCTTGATGAGAAATTCCACATCCATATTGCCACCGGCGTCGAGCGTGTTGCCGACGTACAGCGACTGCACCTGAATGTCGCCGGTGACTGTGAGTTTGCCGAGACAAAACACTTCTTCGGCGATCAGATCGCCATCAATCAACAAGTCGCCACCGACGATCAATTGCGTCGTGATCGTCACGTCGCCCTGGATATGTACATCGCCGGTGCTGGCAAATTGCTTGCGCTTTAAGGTCTTGGCCTGAAACGGTTCAGGCGCCGCGACAAAGGCTGGCGTGGGGTTTGCCGGCTTGGCGGCGGATTTGGCGGTGCGCTTGGTCATGATTGTGGCCTCACAAGAAAAAAACATGGCAGGACGGGCGCACTTTGCTCTGGCGGGCTTGCAGCAATGCGCCAGCACAAAAGTGCGTGTGTCCCGAAGACAGGAAATTGGTCGCCATTATCCCAGAGTTGCCGGTGCAGTCCGATTTTCTTTGTTTTGCGGGTGCGCAAAAGCATTTTCAAATTCCGCAAGAAGCTGGTTCAAGCGACAGCCCACTTATCAACGGCGGGCGCGCCGCGCAGAATGCCAACAGCCCATCCGCCCGCGCTGTGCTCACACAGTTTTGATCGCGACGGCGACATGGTTTGTCATTTTTGTAGAAAGGTTTGTATGTCCGGATTGCATTTCATGCAGCGTCGTTTTCGCATTGCCAGCACGGCTGCCGTGCTGTCGTTACTCAGCGCAGGCGCCGATGCCCGCACAGGGGAAACGTCGCTGCCAGTGCCACAGCATTTGTTTGGCGCGCAGAGCCTCGACAGTGGCGATAGCGCTACCACTATTCTGGCTGCACGGCGTTATGCCGCGTTCTGGAACAGCGGCGACGCGGATATGGCGCGATTGGCTCTGGCGCCAGATTTTACCGATCACACTTTGCCCGCTGGCCGGCCACAAGGCGTGCAAGGTCTCTTGCAAGCATCCGCCACATTTCTGGCGGCAGTGCCGGATCTGAAAGTCGAGATCAGCGACATGCTGGTGGCCGGTGACAGAGTGACGTTGCGCCTGCATTTCACAGGACATTTCAGTGGCAAGTTTGGCGAGCATTCTGGCAAAGGACAGGCGATCGATTTTCAGGCGTTTGATTTTTACAAGATCCGCGATGGTCGTATCAGCGATAACTGGCATCTGGAAGATAACCTGCATCTGTTGCAACAGATGGGCGTGATGACGGGAGCGAAACCATGATGCATTCTGCCCATCCCCTGCAAGGAAAACAGGTGGTCGTGGTCGGCGGCAGCGCTGGCATAGGCCTCGCCGTGGCGCGGGCTGCGCGTGATGGCGGCGCCGATGTCAGCATTATTTCGCGCTCCGCCCGCAGTCACGACGGTTTGTCGGGGATCGCTGCTGATGTCACCGACACCTCGTCACTGCAACTGGCGTTTGCGCAATTGCCGCAGCGTATCGATGCGCTGGTGCTGACTTCCGGTGCCAGCATCGCCTCTGCCAGACTCAATGCGATGAACATGGCCGATCTGCATCAGGCCTTTGATGTCAAAGTGTTCGGCTATGTGGCCACGCTGTATGCCGCGTTGCCTTATCTGGACGAGACAGCGTCGATCACCCTGACCTCGGGTTTGCTGGCCCGTAAATTTAACGCCGGCGGCCTGGTCAAAAGCATGGTCAACGCCAGTGTCGAGGCAATGGCAAAAGTGCTGGCAAAAGAACTGGCACCGCGGCGCGTGAACGTCGTCAGCCCTGGCATCACCGATACCGACGCGTGGGGCAGCGCCACGGCAGAAGGGCGTCAGGCCATGTTGCAAAAAATGGGCGACCATTTGCCAGTACGTCGTGTCGGTCAGCCAGCCGAACTGGCGCAAGCCTATCTGCTGGCGATCAGCAACGGCTTCATGACTGGCGCGGTGCTGGATGTCGATGGCGGCGGCCTGTTGGTCTGACTGCTTATGCTGGCGACGGCGGCTCTGCCAGAGTTGCAAAACGTTCCAGCAAAAACGGGATCAGCAGCCGCAGGCGCGCCGGTTGAAAAGCGCTGCGGTGGTACAGCAAATTCAACGGCGCACTGTCGACAAAATACGCATCCAGCACTGTCTGCAGTCGGCCGTAATGCAGATCGTCGGCAATGTCGACGCGGGATTTATACGCAAATCCCTGGCCGCTCAGCGCCCATTTGCGCAGCACTTCACCATCATTGGTTTGCTGCTGTCCCTGCACCCGCACCAGACAGGTTTTCCCGTCGACGCAATAACGCCAGTCTTGCATGGCGCCAGCGGCCGTCACCAGCACCAGCGTCGGCATGTGCGCCAGCGCCTCCGGCGTGGCCGGGATGCCGGTGCGGGCCAGCAACGCCGGTGCGGCACAGACCACGCGGCGGTTCGGCAGCAATTGACGCGCCACCCTGTCGCTGTCCGGCAATTGCCCGTAGCGAATCGCGATATCGATATCGTCCTGCACCAGATTGGCTGGCGTGTCGCTGAGCATCAGCGAAAACTGGACTTCCGGATGGCGTTGGCGGAATTCGTCCAGAAAACCCAGCAAGACCTTGCGCCCGATATCCGATGGCGCCGAGATTTTGATGGTTCCGCGTACTGCGCTGTCGCGCGCCTGCAGACTGGCTTCGGCTTCATTCATCAGCGCCAGCGCCTGCTGGCAATAGTATTGATATAACTGGCCTTCTTCCGTCAGCCGCAATTGGCGCGTGGTGCGCTCAAACAGCGTCACATTCAGCGCCGCCTCCAGTTTTTGCATACTGGCGCTGGTGGCTGCCGGTGAAATTCCATGCTGGCGTCCGGCCGCTGAAAAACTGCCCAGCGCGGCGGCATCCAAAAAAACGCGGAGCACGCTCAGACGGTCACTGGCGAGGTTGCTGACGACAGATAAAGAGTGTTCGCTAAGCTTGTGCATGGTGGTGGCAAGGAAGTCACGGAAGCAATCCGCATCATAGCGGCAGTGCCATCAATGCGTCCGGAATTGTTGGAAATTGCGCAGGATCAGGTTTGCTGGCTTGCTCTCTGATAAAGAGATAATATATAATAACAATCATTCTCATTTGCATTTTGATTGTAAGTCTTCCCAGGACGACGATGTCAGTTGTCCCCGCTTTGTGTACGGATGAAAGCCGGGGGTGTTCGCGTTACTGTGGAAAAACGACCAAATTTTACGGAAACAACCATGCTGCCTATTACTGCGGCGACGACGCACACCGTCGCCAAGCGTTCTTTTTCATTCCGACTTTGTCTGCTGGCACAATTTGCCGCACTGGGTTTGCTGACCGCCTGCGGTGGCGGTGGCGATTCTTCGGCGACGACGACCCCGGCAACGCCGGACAATCCGGCCGCCATGAGCGTCGCCGCGCAGCTGGGCGAGAAAATTTTCAAGGATGTCAGCTTGTCAGCCTCCGGCAAAATGTCGTGCGCGACTTGCCACGATCCCGATCACGCGCATGCCCAGACCAATGACCTGAGCGTGCAGCTCGGCGGCGCAAATCTGGATGTGCCGGGTTTCCGTGCGGTGCCGTCTTTGCGTTATCTGAATCTGACGCCAGCGTTTTTCTTTGCGGCTGACGGCACACCGACTGGCGGTTTTACGCATGATGGCCGCGTCAATACGCTGGCGGCGCAGGCAGAAACACCTTTGCTGGCGGGACATGAAATGGCCAACAAAGACCGCGCCGATGTGGTCGCCAAGTTGCAACGCGCGAGCTATGTCAATGAATTTAAATCCGCTTTCGGCAACGCGATTTTCGACAATACCGATACCGCCTTCGAACGCATCCTGTTTGCGTTGCAGCAGTATCAAAAAGAAGATCCGGATTTTCATCCTTACGATTCCAAATATGATCAGTTTTTGGCTGGCAAGGCACAGTTGAATGCGGCCGAATTACGTGGTCTGGCCTTGTTCAATAACCCGACCAAGGGCAATTGCGCCGCCTGCCATACCAGCGCCAAAGGTGCCGATGGCTCCGCGCCCTTGTTTACCGATTTCACCTACGACAATCTGGGCGTACCGCGTAATAGCAAGATTCCGGCAACAGCTGACCCGGCCTATTTCGACCTCGGTCTGTGTGGGCCGGATCGTCGTGATCTGACCGAACGCAGCGACTTGTGCGGCGCGTTCAAAGTGCCAACGCTGCGCAATGTCGCCACGCGCAAAGTGTTTTTCCACAATGGCCGCTTCAGCACGCTGCGCGAAGCCGTGGGTTTTTACGTGAGGCGCGATACCAATCCGGAAGAGTGGTTCCCGCTCGGTGCCGACGGCAATGTGCAGAAATTCAACGACTTGCCGCTGGCTTACGCCCGTAACGTGAACACCACCGAAGTCCCGTACAACCGCCAGCGCGGCATGGCCGCAGCCCTGACGCCGGACGAAGTGGAAGACGTGATCAGCTTCCTCGGCACGCTGACGGACGGCTACAAACCATAGCGCAACCACGACCATCGCAGCGCGCGATTTGCACAGAAAATTCTAATACACGAAAGATGACCATGAAAAAAACCGTATTCAACAAAGTCCTGGGCGCCGCCCTGGTGTCTGCCGCCTTCGCCATACCAGCCGCGCCAGCGCATGCAGGCGAAACAGAGCTGCTGCAAAAAATCGAAAAGCTGGCAGCGGAGCTTGACGCCATCAAAGCCGAACTCGCCGCAACCCGCAAAAAAACCGACACCGTCGAGCGAAAGCAAGAAGCCCTAAGCAGCACCGTGGCCAAAAACAGCGCTACCGTTGCCACTGTTGCTGCTGTCGCAGGCAATGCCGAATCCGCCGCCAAACCGCAGGCGCAAACGGTCATCAGCAGCTACGGTGAAGTCAATTACAGCCGTCCACGCGAGTCCAGCAATCAGGCGTCCGCCGACGTGGCACGCGCCGTGATCGGGATTACGCATCGCTTCAGCGAAAAAACCAAGATGGTGGCTGAATTCGAATGGGAGCATGCCATTGCCTCCAAAGGTGATCAGGGCGAGAGTGCAGTTGAACAGTTGTATGTCGAACATGAATTACGTTCCGGTTTAAGCACCAAAGCGGGTCTGTTCCTGATACCGATGGGCCTGCTCAATACCAGCCACGAGCCGACAGCCTACTATGGTGTCCAGCGGAATTTTGTTGAAACGGCGATTATTCCGACCACCTGGCGCGAAGCTGGATTCGGTTTGTCCGGCTCGACCGACAATGGCTTTAGCTGGGATGCCGGTCTGACCACGGGATTCGATCTGACCAAGTGGGATGCCGCTTCCGGCGCAGGCCGCGAATCGCCGCTGGGCTCAATCCATCAGGAAGGCCAGTTGGCCAAATCACGCGACCTCAGCGTCCATGCTGCCGCCAACTGGCGTGGGATTCCGGGTTTGTTGCTGGGCGGTTCCGTGTTTAGCGGCAAGGCCGGTCACGCCACCACCGATTTCGTCGGCAACGATGCGCGGGTGACTTTGTGGGACCTGCATGCGCGCTACAACCCCGGCAAGCTGGACCTGAGCGCGCTATACGCACGTGGCAGCATCAGCAATACCGAGGCGTTGAACCTGACCATGGTCGGCCAGCCTAATCCTGTGCCGTCCAGCTTTGCCGGCTGGTATCTGCAAGCGGCGTATCAACTCTGGAACAACGCCGACTACAGCTTTGCGCCTTTCCTGCGCTATGAGCAATTCAATACCGCCAAATCCTATGTCGCTTTGCCGCAAGGATTGGGCATCGCCGCCGGCAGCGATGAAAAAGTCACGACGATCGGCGCCAGCTTCAAGATCGGCGAAGGCGTGGTCTTCAAAACCGATTACCAGAAATTCCAGCGTGACAGCAGCCGCGATCGCTATAATCTCGGCGTCGGATACGCGTTCTGATCTGCCGCGACGGCAAGCCACCTGACCGCTGCTTGCCGTCTTTCGCGTTCTGTCTTTGCCGCCACGCCTTGCTGGCGTTCTCTTGCATAAGTCCTGTCTATGAATAAATTTGCCCCTTTGTCGCTCGCTGTCCTGGCCGGTTTCAGCGGCAGCGCCTTTGCCACCCAATATCTGACGGTGGAGCAGGCGCAACAGGCGATTTTTCCGGATGCCAGCCAGTTCAAACCGCTCACTGTCCAGCTCAATCTGGAGCAAATGCAACAGGTGGAAAAACTCGCCGGTTTGCCTGCACGTTCGGTGAGCTGGCGCGTGTTTGCCGCTTACAAAAACGAGCAATTACAGGGCTATGTCGTGCTTGACGATGTCATCGGTAAGTTTGAACTGATTTCGTATGCCGTGGGCCTGTTGCCGGATGCCAGCGTGCATCAGATAGAAATTCTGGCGTATCGCGAAAGCCATGGTTTTGAAATCCGCAATGCCCGCTGGCGTCAGCAGTTTGTCGGCCATACCGCCGCCAAGGGTTTGCATGTCGGCGATGGTATCGCCAATATCAGCGGCGCCACGCTGTCGTGCACACATGTCACTGACGGTGTGCGGCGCATTGCAGCCATTGCCCAGGTCGCTTTCAAAAAATGAAACGC
>JAGWUK010000068.1 GCA_028868455.1 Burkholderiales bacterium
GGTCTTTCACAAGACAATACCGGATTCCATTTATCGTCCGCCGGAATAAACCTCTGCGCAGGTGACGAGCCGCAAATTGCCTTTGCCGCTCGTCATCAGGCTATTTTTCAAAAACGTAGCTACCCGGTGCATCACCTAAGCCCATGGCTGCCGGAACCGGGGCGTTGATTTTAGTCGGACTAGAGTGCTGGGCCAGCCATTCTTGCCAGTGCGTCCACCATGATCCCTCTGTTGTGCTCGCTTCGCGCAGCCATTCATCCGGATCGCTATAGAATTTGCTGCGTTTTTCTGCCGGTAAATATTGGTAGCTACGGTGGGCATGGCCAGGCTCAGAAACGATACCCGCATTGTGTCCGCCCGATGCCAGCACGAAATCCAGTGGGGCGCTACTCAGTAAATGAATTTTGTAGACCGAGCGCCAGGGCGATACGTGGTCGCGCGCTGTTCCGACGATGAACATCGGTGCAGTGATGTCGTTAAGTGCGACAGCGTGTCCGTCCACTTCGTAACGTCCTTCAGCCAGGTCGTTGTGCAAGAACAGATGTTTCAGATATTCACTGTGCATGCGATAAGGCATGCGCGTGGTATCGGCATTCCATGACATCAGGTCATTCGGTTGATCGCGTACGCCGAGCTGGTAGTCACGCATGATTTTTGACCAGATTAAATCGCGTGAATTCAGCAATTGGAATGAACCTGCCATCTGTTCTCCCGCCAGATAACCCTGATCCCACATTTGCGCATCCAGTAGCGCCAGCTGACTTTCGTCGATAAATAACCCCAGTTCTCCCGGTTCGCTGAAATCGGTCTGAGCCGCCAGCAGACTGACCGTTTTGAGCGGAACCACTGGCGCATTTGCTTCCGATGCCTGTGCTCGCGCCAGCGTCGCCGCCGCGATGGAAAGCAGGGTGCCTCCGAGACAGTAACCGGCAGCATGCAATGGCTTTTTATGGGTGATACGGGACACTTCGGCTATCGCTGCCAGCAGGCTTTCGAGATAGTCATGCATTCCCAGGTCACGATCCTCTTTTCCTGGATTGCGCCAGGAGATCATGAAAACCGTGTGCCCTTGCTCGACAAGGAAACGCACCATGGAATTGTGCGGTGACAAGTCAAGAATGTAGTATTTCATAATCCACG
This sequence comes from Burkholderiales bacterium, assembly GCA_028868455.1. Taxonomy (GTDB): domain Bacteria; phylum Pseudomonadota; class Gammaproteobacteria; order Burkholderiales; family Burkholderiaceae_D; genus Undibacterium. Next base: position 1,141 of record JAGWUK010000068.1, read on the forward strand.
ACGGCACGATCAATATCGGTTCGGCGTAGGTTTTGGCGACGTGTGGCGCATATTGAATTAATTCAATTAAATGATTGCGGAACACCACTTTACCGGGCGTCAATGCGACGTCTCGGCCTGGTTGATACGCTAATTGGGTCGATTGATGCTTATCCTGAATGGATGCACCGAGTTCGAGACCATTGTCCTGCATCCAGTGCGACATGCCAGACAGCAGATTTTTCCCGCCGGTGTCCACGGTCGTTGCCAGAACTTCCGGGTTGAGTGCCGGAATATTCGATGGTGCAACCATATCCAGCATCTGACGCGCCATAAAACTGACGACATATTCGTGATGCGCTGTCATACCACGCACGCCTGTCGTGGCCTCTTGCCAGAATTGCTGGCTTTGCAGGAACCCCTGACTGAGCGCGTTGAATGGCCAGTTTTTCCAACCCGGGTGAGCAAAGCGCGAATCTTTATTCTTTGCCTTTTGGTCGGCCTCATTGCGTTCTTCGTTGCCAGGTAATGCGCTGGTCATAAATGCAGGCCATTCTGCAACTTGTTTTTGCACCAGAGTCATTAGATCCATTTGCTTGCCTGGCGACATAGCCAGATTCATTCCCCAGTCCATCCATGCCAACGCGACACTGGTGGGGGAAACGCCGGCGGTCAGCTTGGCAATATGATTTTGTAGCGCGACATCCAGGGAATTGAGGGGTTTTTCGTCACCGCTCAGGTAGCAGATGTGGTGTGGCTTGTTCGCTTGCTCGTCGTTGATTGTCAGGCTGGTTTGCTTCGACTTCATCGGTAAGTCCTTTATTTAGCGGCAGGCTGGGGCGGAGTCAGGGCGGATATAGTCATCGAATCCGTCAAAGACTGGAATGGAAAAGTTGATCCGTATGCTCACTGGCGTTCGACATTTGACAATGTGGCTTGCCAAGTGTTCTTCAAAAACAGCGGTTAATTGTGACTAAGATCATTGCCGACCGAATTGATTCGAATCAATTCAATTGTGCAATTGCAGCAATACACTAAGTGTACTCTTGTTTTATGGCACTCTTATGAATCACCTGACCACGCTGTATCTCTCGTATTTGCTGCACAACACGTTGTTGTCCAGCAAATCGCTCTGTATGAAAGAGGATTGAAGAATGCTACGCAGAAATCCTAAATTCAAGCACATTGCACTATGTTTGATCTGCGTCAATAGTTTGATTTGCGTCCACCCGGTGTTTGCAAATGAAACGCTGGAACAAGCCTGGAGTATCGCCGTGCAGCGAGATCATGTGCTTGCTGCGACGCATCAAAAGGAGCTGGCAGGGCAGCAACAACTGGCCGCTGCGAAGGCCAATTATTATCCGAAGCTAGGTCTGGAAACAGGTTACCTGCGCACGGAATATGAACCTTCGGCCAAGATCAATATTCCTGCTTTACCCTTTCTGAAAGGTGCAACGCTGCCGTTTGCGCAGGATAGCAGTTATTACGGCGGTGTAACTCTGAGCGCGCCAGTGTTTACCAGTGGTCGAATTTCTTATGGCGTCGATGCGGCGCAGGCGCAGGCGGACGCTTTTGCCGCGCGTACTCAATTAACCAGAAGCGATCTGAAGCTTTCGGTGGCACAGTCATATATTGCAGTATTACGCGCCGAACATGCGGTATCTGTGGCGGGTAGTTACATCACAGCCGTCAGCCGACATGTCGATGACGTTCAGGCGCTATTTGAAAAAGGCTATGTAGCACGCCATGACCTGCTGGCGTCGCAAGTCGCTCTCGCCAATGCGCAGCAAATGGGCTTGCAGGCCAATAATGCTTTGGCGCTTAGCCGAGCAGCCTACAATCGCTGGCTTGGTCGAAGTCAGGATGAAGATGTCCGTATTCTGGATATCGGAAATACGGTTCAGGAAACACCAACAGATTTGCTGACTATGCTCAATGCAGCGGCGACACAGCGTAAAGAACTGCAAGAGCTGGAAAAACAAAGTCAGGCATTTAAGAAACAAGCCGCGAGCGTCGCTGCCGGGCACTTGCCGCAAATCGGTGTCAGTGCTGGGTATAGCAAACTGGAAAACCGATATCTGGCGGAAGATAAAGGTTGGTGGGTCGGATTGGTGATGAAGTGGGATTTGTTTGATGGCGGTCTGATTCGTCATCAGTCGTCGCAATTGGCAGCGACCGCAGAAGCGATCAATGAAATGCAGCAAGACACCCGAGAAAAAATTGCGCTGCAAGTGCGTCAGTCATGGTTGTCTCAGCAAGAGGCCAACGCCCGCATGGCACTGGTCAATAAAGCTGTTGAACAGGCTGATGAAACTTTGGCGCTGGCGCGTGAACGATATCGCCTTGGCCTGGCGCCAAATAGCGATGTACTTGATGCCGAGACGCGTCGTCTGCAGGCATATTCGAATCGCGATAACGCTATCTATGACCGCGAATGGGCACGACTGCAGTTATTGCACGCCAGCGGCCAATTGTAATTTTTCAGAGATAAATGATGGAAGATAAACGTAAATTGATTGGCCCGGTATTGCTGGGAATTGCCGCAGTGGTCATTGGTGCCGGGTTTTTTTATTACCTTGCGCAAAGCAGAAAAATGCCTGAAGGGCTGATTGTCGCTAGTGGTCGCATAGAAGGCGAGCGTATTGTCGCCGCGGCCAAATATCCGGGGCGCATCAGTAAAGTGCTGGTGAAAGAGGGCGATACCGTTACCGCGGATACGGTTGTGGCCCAATTGGAGGACAGCACATTTTTGTCGCGCGTTGATCAGGCAAAACAAGCACTTAATGCCACTGAGGCGCAATTGAAGGCGGCTCAGGAGTCGCTGGAAGTCGTTAGCAAAGAAGTCCCAATGGGCATCAGTGTTGCCGATGCGACGGTCAGTCAGGCGCAGGCAATGCTGGCGAAAGCCAACGCCGTAGAGCAGCAGGCGCAGCGCGATGCGCAAAGGCACAAGGAATTGTTTGAACGCGGCGTCATTGAAAAGCATCGCTATGAGCAGGCTGATCTTGCCTGGCAAGTCGCGCAATCGGATGTCAAGGCGGCACAAGAGTCCGTGAAACGTGCCAGACAGGGGTTTTTACAGGCTGGACTGGGAAGCGACAAAGTCCACGCGAAACAGCAGGAAATTGAGGCATTAAAAGCGCAGCGAGATCGTGCCGCAGCTGCCGTCAGCGAGGCGGGCTCGGTGCTGAGCGACCTGACGATTAAAGCGCCAGCGACCGGCGTCGTGCTGACCCGTTTGCGCGAACCGGGCGAAGTCATCATGCCGGGCGGCTCTGTCATTGAAATGGTGAATCTGGATCATTTGCATCTGAAAGTGTATGTACCTGAATCAAAAATCGGACAACTGCGATTGGGTCTGCCGGTACGCATCTATACCGATGCGCAACCGGACCAGTTTTATACAGCCAAAGTCAGCTTCATCGCTTCCAGGGCGGAATTTACACCGAAAGAAGTGCAGACGACCGATGAACGCGTCAAGCTGGTTTATGCAGTGAAACTCGCCATTGATAAAAATCCTGAGCATCGTCTGACCCCTGGTATTCCTGCGGATGCAGTGATTCGCTGGAAAGAAGATGTGGCATGGCAAAAGCCAAGTTGGAAATGATGCGTGAAGTCGTGCGACAGGATGTGCAGGTGCCAGTTGAGGTCGGCATGGCCGATTTGGTGGTGCAGGCGCAGGGATTGATGAAGCGCTACGGCAATAGCATCGCGATGGATGGCATTGATCTGCAGGTCAGAGCGGGGGAAATTTACGGGCTGATTGGTCCGGATGGTGCCGGGAAAAGTAGTTTGCTGAAGGCTATCGCTGGCGTTCTGGCACACGATGCGGGGCAGCTACGGGTGTTCGATTGTTTGCTGGATTCCGAGCGGGCCTGCGAATCTGTCAAGGATCGTATCGGTTTAATGCCGCAGGGGCTGGGGCAAAATCTCTATGGTGATTTATCTGTTGAGGAAAACATTGATTACTTTGGTGGCCTGCGTTTATTGAGCCGGCAGGAACTCGGTTCGCGCAAAGAAGCCTTGTTGCGCAGTACACGCCTGGATCGGTTCCGGAACCGTCCAATGAAAAATTTATCCGGTGGCATGAAGCAGAAACTGGGGCTGGTCTGTACGCTGATTCATGAGCCCAAGCTGGTGATTCTGGATGAGCCGACTACAGGTGTTGATCCCGTTTCCAGACGCGAGTTCTGGAGCATCCTGGCGCGTTTGCTGAAGGAAAAAGGAATCACCGCATTGGTTTCGACAGCCTATATGGATGAAGCGAGCCGATTCCATCGCGTCTCCTTGATGCATGAAGGAAAAATACTGGCTTCCGGTGAACCGGAAAGCATCAAGCACCTGGCTAGCGGGCAGATCGTCAGCACGACTTGTGCCGATCCGTCTGAACAGCCGGTCGCTGTGCGCTGCCTTGCGACGCAATTTCCGCAAATGGAAGTGCTGGGGCAAGATATACGGATCTTTGTTGATGAAACCAATCAGGACCACGCGTTAGCCCAGGTTCAGCAGCATTTGAATGGCATTCGTCAGAGCCGGACCGAGTTGCTTGAGCCTGAGCTGGAAGATATTTTCATTGCCTTGCTGAGGAAAAAGAACGGTCAGGATCGCAAAAAGGGAAAACCTGCTGATCAACAGCTTGCCAACGACACAGTGCCAAGTCGCCATACAGCAAGCGGCTACGCGATTGAAGCGGTGCACCTGACTCGCCATTTCGGCGAATTCAAGGCCGTTGACGATGTCAGTTTTACGGTGCCGCAAGGTGAAATTTTCGGGTTGCTTGGCGCAAACGGCGCAGGTAAAAGTACGGTCATTAAAATGCTGACGGGCATTCTGAGTCAGACCAGCGGAACCGGGAAGGTGGCCGGAGCGGATATGCGTACCGCCGGGCGACAGATACGCGAACGCATCGGCTATATGTCGCAAGCGTTTTCTTTGTATCTCGATTTGTCCGTACTGGAGAATATTCGTTTATATGCCGGGATATATGGACTGACGCGTCAGCAAACCACATCGAGAATGGACTGGATACTCGATATGGCGGGCTTGCGTCCATTTGGAAACGCGCTGGCGGCCAGTTTGCCGATGGGATTAAGGCAGCGCCTGGCATTGGGCTGCGCGCTGATACACAGACCACAGGTACTGTTTTTGGATGAGCCAACGTCGGGTGTCGATCCTTTGGGACGGCGGGCGTTCTGGGAGGTGTTGTTCCGACTTTCTCGTGAGGAAAATGTGACGATACTGGTCACCACGCATTACATGTCGGAGGCAGAACATTGCGATCATATTGCCTTGATGTACGCAGGCCGGATTGTTGCCGATGCGTCTCCCGATCAGTTGAAGCACGACGTAGAAAACCAAGCTGGAAAACTGGTCGAAATTCAGGTCACGCAAGCACAGCAAGCGCTGGAAATTTTACAGGCAGAAGGATTTAACTCGGTGGCGCTTTTCGGCGCGAGTCTGCATGTCTTGCTGACTGATACAGACAAAGATATCGACAGGATAAAAACTGCGCTGCATGCATTTGAAATTGTAAGGATTGCGCCGAAACGCCTTTCGATGGAAGACGTGTTTGTCCACATTGTGACCCGGCTTGAGTCTGAAGATGCCAAAGCGAGAGGAGAGCAGACATGAATCTGCGCCGGATACGTGTCGTCGCGTACAAGGAATGGCGTGAGATCGTTCGCGATCGCCTGTTTTTTGCATTGGCATTCGTTGTACCTTCGTTACTCATGCTTTTGTTCGGATACGGTTTGTCGCTGGATGTGGAAAATATTCCTTTGGCGATCGTGGATTATGACCAGTCGGTTATGTCGCGTGACTATGCGCACCGTTTCATTGATTCGCGCTATTTTGCTTTTCAGGGATATGCCGGGCGGGAAAGCGAAGTCGAAAAGCTTTTGGTTGACAATACCTTGCGTGCTGTCATCGTCATTCCGCCTCAATTCGGTGAGAAATTGCTTGCCGGTCGTTCTGCCGATGTACAAACCTGGATAGACGGTACTTTTCCATTCCGTGCGCTGACTGCTAAAGGCTATGTGACTGCCATCAACGCCGCCATCAATGTCGAAAATTTGGCCGCACATTTTTCTGCGCTGACCGGTGTGCAGCGTGACGCGATCAGAGATGCGTTGCAGCCTGTGCGCCTCGAAACCCGTTATCTCTACAATCAGGAAGTTAAAAGTATCTGGTCTATCGCACCTAAGCTGATTATGGTGATATTGATGTTGTCTCCGCCATTTTTGACTGCATTAGGGGTTGTACGCGAGAAAGAATCCGGAGCGATTTACAACGTCTATTCATCGACCTTATCGCGTGGCGAATATCTGATCGGCAAGCTATTACCCTATGTCGGAATTTCGATCATTAACGCCTGCGCGCTGACTACGTTTGCATTGTTATTGTTTGGTGCGCCGTTTAAGGGAAACGCATTATTTTTCTTGCTGGCGACGGTGCTTTACGTGATCTGCACAACAGGTATCGGCCTGTTGGTATCGGTTGTCGTGAATACGCAAGTTGCCGCGATGGTGGGAACGGCCATCGTGACGGTTGTGCCGGCAGTGCTGTACTCAGGAATGATCATTCCGATTCCGTCTTTATCCGCAGTGGCAGCCGTGATCGCCCATCTGTTACCGGGTATGTACTATGCAGAGATTGCGATGGGCAGTTTCCTGAAAGGTGTTGGGTTTGCCGCATTGTGGCCGGATTTATTGATTTTGTCTTTGTACGCGTGTGCGTTGTTTACCGCGGGTTTTCTGGCGTTTCATAAACGTCCGAAAAACTGATTTGACATTCAGGGACACTATGAGTTTTTTATTTGATCGGGTTTGGTGGAGTCGTCTGCAGGCAATGACGTGGAAAGAGTTATTGCAATTACTGCGCGACCCAGTTCTGCTGTTTTTCGTCATGTATGCATTTTCTGCGGATATCTATAACGCAGCGTCGGGTGTTTCATTTCAATTGAATAACGCGGCATTGGTCTTGCTGGATATGGATAGAAGCGCTGCATCCAGAGAATTGGCCGGACGTTTTATGCCGCCGGAGTTTCATTGGACTGGTGCTGTGAATCGCGCCGCTCAGGGGCAGAAGTTGCTGGACGACGGCAAGGCAATGGCCGTGTTGGATATTCCGCCTGGATTCGGTGCCGACCTTGCTCGCGGAAAAACGGCCAACGTGCAATTGCAAATTGATGCATCAAATTCCGTACAGGGATTTTTAGCCTCTGTGGATGCCACACAAATTGTCGCGCGGTATGGCCTGGAACAGGCCGCAGGTCGCTTTGGCCTGAGCCTGAATAGTTCGGGTAGTATGGACGCACCTATCGTTAATAATCAGACCCGCGTCTGGTTCAATCCTAATCAAAACGATGCGTGGTTCATGGGTATTTCCGAGTTACTCAACGTGATTACCTTGTTCTCTATGTTGCTTCCGGCGGCTGCCATGGTTCGCGAAAAAGAACGCGGAACGATAGAGCAATTGCTGGTATCACCACTGTCTTCTTTGCAAATTATGGTGCCGAAAGTTGTTGCGATGGTTGCTGTTATTCTGGCAGGTGCGGCGATGGGTTTGTTTGGAATTCTGGTGCCGGTTTTTTCTATTCCGGTTAATGGAAGTCTGCTCCTGTTTTTTGCTTTAACGACTTTATATACCAGCACATTGGCTGGTATTGGGATACTGATCGCGACGATGACCCGAAACATGGCTCAGGCCGGGATGATGGTGATATTGCTACTGGCACCCATGATGTTTTTATCCGGGGCATGGACGCCGCCGGAAGCGATGCCGGTGTTGATGCGATGGGGAATGTATGTCTCACCTTTATATTATTTTATTAACGCTAGTTATGGAATTTTAATGAAAGGTGCAGGTCTGAACGTACTGTGGCCGATGATCTTAGGAATAGCCCTGATCGGTGTCGCAGTAAATGCAGTCACGATACTGCGTTTTAAGAAGCAGTTTGGTTAATGTGTCCGGAAGTTTGGCTGAGTTCAAAAGTGGCCAGGTTTCCGATTCGTGGAATTGAAATATTTCACCAACTGATTTAGGGCTTACGCAAAATCGCTTTGGCGGAGCTGTGGCACGTGGTAGTGCAATATGCAGCTCTGTGGGAACTTTGCCGTAACTATTTTGCGTAAGTCCTTTGACTATTTGTAAGCAATGGGGAAATTATGCATGACATCAATCATCTGTTTTCTTTGCAGGGGAAACGCGGGCTGATTATCGGATTGGCTAATGAACATAGTATTGCGTACGGATGCGCCGAAGTGCTGAAGCAACTTGGCGCAACGCTTGTCCTGTCTTGCGTCAACGACAAAGCGCAACAGTTCGTTGCCCCGCTGGCAGAAAAATTAGCGTCACCGCTAATCAGTTGCAACGTTGAAGATTCAGACGCACTGTCCAATCTGGTGACGGAAACAATCGCGCATTTGGGGCAGCTGGATTTTGTCATTCATTCGATTGCTTGGGCGCCGCTAGAGGATTTACATGGCAGGGTTGTCGACAGTTCTAGTTCTGGATTTTTGCGGGCAATGAATATTTCTTGTCATTCATTTGCCCGACTAGCCCATTTATGTGAGCCGCATCTGAGTCATCAGGCGAGCTTAATCACGATGAGTTATCTGGGAGCTGACGAAGCTGTACCCCATTACGGTTTGATGGGGCCTGTCAAAGCGGCACTCGAATCGCTGGTGCGTTATCTGGCGACCGAACTGGGAGCCAATGGTACGCGCGTTCATGCGATCTCTCCTGGCCCAGTACCAACGCGTGCTGCTTCTGGATT
>JAGWUK010000069.1 GCA_028868455.1 Burkholderiales bacterium
ACCGACCACAGCACTGGCCTGGTGCCGGCAATCACGAGAATAACGAAAACAAATAAGGGCTCAGTAAAATTTTGCGATTCCAGATAGTGAATCGCCGTTTTCTGGTTTGACATCACGGTGATCACGCTGACCAGCACGAAGGCCCAGAAACCGAACACCACTTCCACTTCGCCTAAAAGATGCCAGAGTCCGGCGTGGTGCTTGCTCTGATGCGCAAGATGCAAGAAAAATTTGGTGGAGAAAGTATGCAACAGTGCCAATAAAAAAATTCCGGCGGCAACGTATTGCAGCATTTGATCCGTATTCATCTGGTGTCCTTGTTGATTGGTCGTACTCAAACATTCCTGGCAAGCCGTTGTCGGAGACGGGCCTGCAACTGCGTGCATACCCGCAGCAGTGCTGCCGGTGCAGCTTGGTGTCGGTCTTAAATTTTTTCAAGCTTGGCAATACTTAAATCGAGTAACTTCATCCCCCATTTTCCAAAATTGATATGCGCCCGACAATTGTTGCCGCTGCCTTCAATATCGACGATGACGCCTTCTCCGAACTTGGCATGGGCAACCGACTGGCCGATACGCCATGACGATTTGCTGGTGGCTTGATTAAAGCTTTGCGCGATGCGATTTGCTCCATCAGAAGGCACATCGTCCCAGGCCGATTTCTTGTTCCCAAACCAGCTGGGCTGTACTTTCGGTGACAACCATTTCAGAGCTTCTTCTGGCAATTCGTCGAGAAAGCGTGAGCGCATGTTATAGCGTGTTTGTCCGTGTAGCATGCGCGTTTGCGAAAAACTCAGGTATAAGCGTTTGCGCGCGCGCGTGATCGCGACGTACATCAATCTGCGCTCTTCTTCGACACCACTGTCTTCCTGAGCACTGTTTTCGTGCGGGAATAACCCCTCCTCCAGCCCGGTGATAAAGACAGCATCGAATTCCAGGCCTTTGGCGGAATGCACGGTCATCAATTGCATCGCATCTTGCCCGGCTTGCGCCTGATTGTCGCCTGCTTCCAGCGAGGCATGCGACAAGAATGCGGAAAGCGGCGACATGACGGTCGGTAACGCCGCGTCCGCATCAATGATCTCCGATGCGGCATCATTACTTAACAACACGTTCGCGCTACTGGCCGGGCCAGCGAAAGCCGGCGCGTCTTTACCAAAGCCTTCTTCGGTCACAAACACGGTTGCAGCGTTGACGAGTTGCTCCAGATTCTCTATACGATCGGCGCCTTCTTTTTCGGCCTGGTAATGCGTGATCAATGTGCTGATATCCAGTACCACCTGCACCATTTCAGGTAACGGCAAATTCTGCGTTTCGAAGCGTGCACTTTCTATCAGCCGCACAAATGCCGCCAGCGAGGAGCCCGCCTTGCCACCCACATGCGGAACAGCGGCATACAAGGAACTGCCGTTGGCCTTGGCCGCATCCTGCAATTGTTCCAGCGAGCGCGCACCGATGCCGCGCGTCGGAAAATTGACGACGCGTAAAAATGCCGAGTCATTGTGCGGGTTATCCATCAATTGCAAATATGCGATGGCGTGTTTGATCTCGGCGCGTTCAAAATAGCGTTGTCCGCCATACACGCGATACGGAATATTGGCCGAAAACAACGCATGTTCAATCACGCGTGATTGTGCGTTGGAGCGATACAAGATAGCGATCTCGCTACGCAGTGCACCTTCACGTATCAGGTTCTTGGCTTCTTCGATGATCCATTGGGCTTCCTGAATATCGCTGCTGGCTTCCATCACGCGCACAGGTTCACCATGACCGGCGTCAGTGCGCAGATTTTTGCCGAGGCGTTTGCTGTTATTGGCGATCAGTTGATTGGCGCTGTCCAGAATGTTGCCGTGCGAGCGATAGTTCTGTTCCAGCTTGATCAGATTTTCGACACGGAATTCTTGCTCAAACGCCGACATATTGCCAACGTTGGCACCGCGAAATGCGTAGATGCTCTGGTCATCATCGCCCACGGCAAACACGGCACCGTGTTCGCCCGCCATCAGCTTTAACCATTTGTATTGCAGGTCATTGGTATCCTGAAACTCATCGACCAGAATATGTCGGAAACGCGACTGATAATGTTCACGCAGCGGTTGATTGCGACTCAGTAATTCATAGGTGCGCAGTAATAATTCAGCAAAATCGACGACGCCTTCGCGCTGGCATTGTGCGTCGTACAGATCGTACAGACCGACCAATTTGCGATTGAAATCGTCATAGGCGTCAACCTGTGCGGCACGCTGCCCCTGATCCTTGGCGCCGTTGATGAAATACATCAGCGTCTTTGGCGGAAATTTTTCATCGTCAATATTGTTCGCTTTTAGCAGGCGCTTGATGAAGGATAGCTGGTCGCCGGAATCGAGAATCTGAAAAGTCTGAGGCAAGCCGGCATCGCGATGATGTGCGCGCAACAGGCGATTGCACAAGCCGTGGAAAGTACCTATCCACATGCCACGCGTATTGATGGGCAACATCGCCGACAAGCGCGTCTGCAATTCTTTCGCGGCCTTATTGGTAAAAGTGACCGCCAGTACGCCTTGCGGCGAGACCTGACCGGTCTGTATCAACCAGGCGATCCGCGTGGTCAATACGCGCGTCTTGCCAGAGCCTGCACCTGCCAGTATCAGTGCGGATTGCGAGGGTAAGGTCACAGCGGCGAGCTGCTCGGGATTCAGATGATGAAGTAAATTTTGCATACCCCGATTATACGGGACTGTGCGTCTGCCAGTTTCAAAGTTGCGTCGTCACAGCTTGCAAAAATCGGGTTGCTGGTGCGGATACCAGCGGAGATAAATTGACCGTGGCGTATAGCCCTTGCCTGTCAGAACGATGTTGCCTGCACCCGTTGCAACACCCACAGCCCCATCGCCAGTTCGTTCAATCTATACTTCTGTCTGCGTCCAGTCCAGTCAGGGTTTTCTATGTTCCAACACCGTTTTTTTTCTTGCCTGTCGGCAGTGCGTCTTGTGCGCCGCAGTTTGCTTACTCAACTTCTGCTGTGTTTGCTCATGCCGATTTGGTTGACCGCGTGCCAGGGATTCCATCGTGCGCACAGCACATCGGCAACAAGCACTGCGGACTTGCAGCAATTGCTGCAACTGATGTCGCACAGATTGCAGGTCGCGCCCAAGGTGGCGCAGAGTAAATGGAATAGCGGCAAACCCATCGACGATGCCGCGCGCGAACAACAAATTTTGCAGGCGGTTGGCCAGCAGGCGGTTGGCCAGCAGGCCGCTGCCAACGCGCAAGATGCCGCATTGGCATTGAGCTTCTTTCAATCACAGTTTGACGCAGGAAAATTATGGCAACGCATGCTGCATGCGCAATGGCTTGCCGTGCAGCACGCCCCATTTTCACCGGCACCGGATTTGCAGCGTGAGGTAAGACCAGTGCTGGATGATCTGACTCCGGCGCTATTGCAATCCTTGAAAGCTGTGCAGGCGCAATTATGCGACGTCTCCAGTCAAAACTGGTTACAGCAACAGGGCGTACAGCTCATGGATCATCAGATACCGGAATCCGTCAGGATCAAAGCGATAGAACCACTACGCTGTCACCCCGTTTAATCAAAATGTTGAAATCCTGTTTGACAAACCCGGACAGGAAGCCAGATAATCAAGCCTCATTTTTTATATACGCCCCCATGCAAACCATCTCCCCACTCAACGCTGCGCATCAGGATCACGCTATCCTGTGCCGGGGATTTGGCGCAGCAAAAAAGGCAAAGAAACAGACGCTCATCTGACCGGGGCGCGCTGTCCCGTCAGGTGAGCTGACAGGACACGCAAAGAACTGCTTCACTCTGTGCCATTCATGTCAGCTTCTCCCGGCGGTTACTTCCGACGGTCAACAGGAGAACAGGTATGACAAGTTTTACAGGCATCTGGGTCGCACTCATCACCCCCTTTACCACGACGCCGGATTCGGCAATCGATATTCCCGCATTAAAAGCACTGGCTGCAAAACTGATCCGTGAAGGCGTCGCCGGACTGGTCGTCTGCGGCTCTACCGGCGAAGCAGCCGCATTGAGCGAAGAAGAACAATTGCAGGTGCTCGACGCCGTGCTCGACGTCGTGCCAGCCCAGCAAGTTGTGATGGGCTTGTCAGGCAATCATATGCAACATGTGCTGGCGCGTTTGCAAGCAATTCAGCAGCGCGGCGTCGCTGGCATTCTGGTGACCGCGCCCTACTATATCCGTCCTTCGCAAGCCGGTTTGCTCGATTATTTCAACACCATTGCCAATGCATCCACAGTACCGGTGGTGCTGTACAACATCCCGTATCGCACCGGCGTCAACATGGAATTGGCGACCTTGCTGACGCTGGCACGTCATCCGAATATCGTTGCCATCAAAGACTGCGGCGGCAATCTGCATGCAACCATGGCGCTGATCGCTGATGGCCATTTGCAGGTATTAACGGGAGAAGATTACCAGTTGCTCAGCGCGCTCAGCATCGGTGCCGCCGGTGCGATTCTCGCTTCGGCCCATATCCGCGCCGACTTGTTTGTGCGCTTGCATGCACTGATCAGCGACGGCAAATTATTGCCCGCCAGAGAAATTTTCTACCAACTGCTGCCGATGCTGCAAACCCTGTTCGAAGAACCCAATCCGGCCCCGCTGAAAGCTGCATTGGCCGAATTAGGCCTGATACAAGACGGCTTGCGCGCCCCCATGCACATGGCGACACCAGAGACCAGGGAAAAGCTGCATCAACTGCTGTTGCCGCTGTATCCTGAACTGGCAAAGCCAGCCTGAGCCTGTTGAGCTAAAGCCGCTGGACAACATATACTCCCCTGTATTTTTTTAAAAAACAGCCAGATTACGCAAGAAAATAAAGCGATATAAAAAATACTAGGGTGGAGTATATGAAAATCTACACACTGACCGCGTCGCTTTGCGGGAAAAGCGCGCTGAACGACTGTGCGGCTGCCCGCGGATTATCGGCCATATACACGCTGCTGATCACCGCAACCATCTCCGCGCCGTTGGCGATCAGCGGCTGGCAGTTTTCCAGCGTCATGCCACCGATCACGACTTGCGGCAAAGCGAACTCGGCGTGGGCTATTGCGACGATCTCGGGCTGCGTCGTCACCGCATATTTCTTGATACGTGAAGGATAAAACCCGCCGAACGCGATGTAGCTGGCGCCACCAGCCACCGCCGTGCGTGCCAAAGCCAGATCGCCGTAACAGGACGCACCGAGGATCTTATCCGCACCGATCTGCGCGCGCGCCGCTGCCACCGAGATGTCTGTGCCCCCAACATGCAAACCGTCAGCGTCAATTTCCAGACACAGATCCAGATGGTCGTTGACGATAAACGGTTTTTCAAAGCGGCGGCATAGCGCCAGCAAGGCCTGCGCCTGCTCTTTGCGCAATGCCGGGGTCGCCGTTTTATGCCGGTACTGCACCACATTTGCACCACCCGCCAACGCCTTCTCAGTCACATCGACCAGACGCTGCGTGTCATCCCAATCCGGCGTGACGATGTACAAACCTGCCAGTTGTTTCATTTTTTCTCCTGAAGCTTTTTTTGAATTGTCGCTGTGCGCGGCCGCTGCACTTCGCGCAAGGGAATCAATTGACCGGCGGCAATCGCATAAGCACGCTGCAAACTCTGCTGCGTAAAAATCTGCGCCTGATCAATGGCATCCTCCATCAACGTACCACACGCGAGTTGACCAGCCAGCGCCGCCGCCAGGGTGCAACCGCTGCCATGAAATTCGCCGGCAAAGCGCGGCCAGGACCAGGTCCGGCTCATCTGAAAATGTCCGCGCTGATACCAGACATTGTCCACCGTCGTCGCTGCGGCATGGCCGCCTTTCAACAAGACGTCTGCGCGGTACTGCTGCAACAAGGCACCGACTTGCGCGGCAATATCCTTGTGCTGCGGCACTAAGCGCGCCAGCTCCGGCAGATTCGGCGTCATCAGCGTAGCAACGTTCAGCAAAGGCTGTATCGCCTCTACCGCGTCATCCAATGACAAGGCGTCACCATGGCCGCTGCCTAACACGGTATCGAGCACGACATGCAAACCCGGTTGTCGCGTCTGCATTTTTTGGATAAAGCTGGCAATCGCCGTGGCATTTTTCTTGTGCGCAACGATGCCTAACTTGATGACGCTGACCGGAATTTTGGCGACCAGCGTCATCGCCTGTTGCAAAATAATTTGCGCATCCACCGCATGCACCGCGTACGCATGATCATTGTCCTGCACCGTCAGTGCAGTGATCACCGGCAAGGCATGCGCGCCCTGCGCCGCGATGGCTTCGATATCGGCCTGAATGCCAGCGCCGCCACTGGGATCATGTCCGGCGAACACCAGCACGCAAGGGCGCTGCGGCGGCGACAAGCGACTCATCCGACGATGCGCCCGGCCATCGGCGACGACGGCGAAGCGGCAAATTTCCTTGGCATGCGTCCGGCCAGAAACGCTTCACGCCCGGCCTGCACCGCCAGCCCCATCGCACGCGCCATGCGCACCGGGTCTTTGGCACCGGCAATGGCGGTATTCATGAGCACGCCGTCGCAACCAAGCTCCATCGCAATCGCCGCATCCGACGCCGTACCGACACCGGCATCAACCAGCACTGGCACGTTTGCCTGCTCGATAATCAGCGACAGATTCCACGGATTCAAAATCCCCATGCCGGAACCAATCAGTGACGCCAGCGGCATCACAGCAACGCAGCCAATGTCTTCCAGCATCTTTGCCTGAATCGGATCATCGCTGCAATACACCATCACGTCGAAGCCATCCTTTACCAGCGTTTTCGCGGCTTTCAGGGTTTCCGGCATATTCGGGAACAAGGTTTTTTCATCGCCCAATACTTCGAGCTTGCAGAGCTTGTGACCGCCCAATAATTCGCGCCCCAGCTGCAAGGTATAGACCGCATCTTCAGCGTTATAGCAACCGGCGGAATTTGGCAGGATCGTGTATTTCGACGGCGGCACCGCATCGAGCAAACTCGGTGCATTCGGGTCCTGACCGATGTTCACGCGACGAATCGCAACCGTGATGATGTCGGCCCCAGCCGCTTCGGTTGCCAGACGTGTTTGCTCGAGGTCTTTGTATTTACCGCTACCGACCAGCAAACGTGAACGATAAGTTTTACCAGCGATCGTCAAGCCGCTGTCTGTTTGTGTTTGCATTTCCAATCCTTTTCTATTTTTACGTCCCGTGATGCGCAAGGCGCACCGTCAGTCCAGGGGCTTGCTTCACCCGCCGCCAATGGCGCGCACCACATCCACCTTATCGGCGGCCTGCAATACATGCGCTGCCCATGCTGAACGCGGTACGATCTGGCGATTCACCGCGACCGCAATCGCTTGTTGCGCCAGATTCAATTCTGCGATCAGCTCGGACAGACACTGCGCGTCTTTCAGTTGATGCGCCGCGCCGTTTAACTGAATTTCCATGATCGCGCCGCCTCACTGCTTCTTGTAAATTTCGGCACCGGATTTAACGAATTCCACCGCTTTCACTTCCATCCCCTGCTTCAATGCCTGAATCTCGCTGATGCCTTGGTTCGCTGCGTAATCGCGCACTTCCTGCGTGATCTTCATGGAGCAAAAATGCGGCCCGCACATGGAACAAAAATGCGCGACTTTGGCCGAATCCTTGGGCAAGGTTTCATCGTGAAATTCGCGCGCCTTGTCGGGATCGAGGCCGATGTTGAACTGGTCTTCCCAACGGAATTCAAAGCGCGCTTTCGACAACGCGTTATCGCGGATCTGCGCACCCGGATGACCTTTCGCCAGATCGGCCGCATGGGCAGCGATTTTGTAAGTGATGATGCCGTCCTTGACGTCGACTTTATTCGGCAAACCCAGATGTTCTTTTGGCGTGACATAGCACAGCATCGCCGTGCCATACCAGCCGATTTGCGCGGCGCCAATGCCCGATGTGATGTGGTCATATCCCGGCGCGATATCGGTGGTCAACGGCCCCAGCGTGTAAAACGGCGCTTCGTGGCATTGCTCCAGTTGCAGATCCATATTTTCTTTGATCAGGTGCATAGGCACGTGGCCAGGGCCTTCGATCATGACTTGCACATCATGTTTCCAGGCGATCTGCGTCAATTCGCCCAGCGTTTTCAGTTCACCGAGTTGCGCTTCGTCATTTGCATCGTAGATCGAACCTGGCCGCAAGCCGTCACCCAGACTGAATGACACATCGTAGGCTTTCATGATCTCGCAAATGTCTTCGAAATGCTCGTACAGGAAGCTTTCCTTGTGATGCGCGAGGCACCATTTCGCCATGATGGAACCACCACGCGAAACGATGCCGGTCATGCGTTTTTCCGTCAGCGGCACATATTGCAAACGCACACCGGCGTGGATCGTGAAGTAATCGACGCCCTGCTCTGCTTGCTCAATCAGCGTGTCGCGAAAGATTTCCCAGGTCAGATCTTCTGCCTTGCCATTCACTTTTTCTAAAGCCTGATAAATCGGCACGGTGCCGATGGGCACCGGCGAATTGCGGATGATCCATTCGCGGGTTTCGTGGATGTGTTTGCCGGTTGATAAATCCATGACGTTGTCGCCGCCCCAGCGTATCGCCCAGGTCATTTTTTCGACTTCTTCGCCAATCGACGAAGTCACTGCCGAATTGCCGATATTGGCATTGATCTTGACCAGGAAATTGCGGCCGATGATCATCGGTTCAACCTCCGGATGATTGATATTGGCCGGGATGATCGCACGTCCGCGTGCTACTTCTGAACGCACGAATTCCGGCGTGATTTCTGCCGGAATCGCTGCACCGAAAGATTGCCCCGGATGCTGACGCCCCATCATCTCAGCGAGCTTGTTTCCCATGGGGCCGGACGCTTGCAATTGCGCCAGATATTCTTTGCGTTGCAGGTTTTCACGGATGGCGATGTATTCCATTTCCGGTGTGATGATGCCTTGTCGCGCATAGTGCATTTGCGTGACATTTTTACCGGTCAGTGCACGTCGTGGCAGACGTTTCAGGTTAAAGCGCAGCTCGGCCAGTTGCGGATCGTTCAGGCGTTCCTGCCCATAGCGCGAGGTCGGACCGGCCAGTTCTTCGGTGTCATTGCGCTCAGCTATCCACGCGCCACGTACCGATGCCAGCCCAGAGCGGATGTCGATCTTGACGGCCGGATCGGTGTAAGGGCCAGAGGTGTCGTAGACATAAATCGGCGGATTTTTTTCCGAGCCGAACATGGCCGGGGTATCGGACTGGCTGATTTCGCGCATAGGCACACGGATGTCGGGGCGGCTGCCCTGCACATAGATTTTGCGGGAATTCGGCAGCGGCTGAATCGCGGCTTCATCGACGGTCGCGGTGGCTGACAGGAATTTTGGATTGGCGTTCATTTTACGTTTGGCTCCTTTGCACTTTGCTTATGGCATGGAGCCAGCAAAGGAGTTTGTAAAGAGAGACGCAGTCGTCGCATGGACGGAATTGGCGGTCTTTAGCAGCTTCCCTTCGCTGGCATTATCCAGATCAGGTTCGAGGGTATTTCTCACCCGTCATCATCAAATGACAGGACCCCTAGCGTTATTGGCAATCTGCCTGCTTATCCAATGAATAGGCAGGTCGTTTGCGTGGCGGAATTATAGCCGCATTCCGGCGTAAGAAAAGCGCGATTTTTCGCACGTACGTGCTATGCCAGCGAATTGCTGCGTTCTTGCAGCATGAATGGCAACGTGGTTTTCACCGTTACGTTCATCGTTTTTAGTGACCATACTTTCTGTGGCGTTCTATTCTCTTGCCGGCTCTTGCACTTCGATCAGCGCTACCATGCCTGCGCTGATTGCTGCGGACAAATCGCGCTCCAGCACTGGCATTACCTGTTCATACGGTGCCAGCAATCGCGCAATGCCATAGGCACGGTTGCGCCCGTGCGCTTT
>JAGWUK010000764.1 GCA_028868455.1 Burkholderiales bacterium
CGACCAGCACACCCTTGGCTAGGTCATGCGTGGCCACTACCACGATTACCGTTGCGAACATCACAAGGCTGGAACTTTTCGGGTGCTCGCGAAGATTGCGAATCGACGTCCAGCTAAAGGTGCCGATTGACACCATGATCATCACGGCGACCAATGCGGCCATCGGAATGCGCGCCACCCAATCGCCGATAAACACCACCATCAGCAACAGGAACACGCCCGCAGCAAGCGTCGAAAGCCGTCCGCGTCCGCCGGACTTCACGTTGATCACTGACTGGCCGATCATCGCGCAACCTGCCATGCCACCCAGGAAGCCGGTGGCAATATTGGCAATACCTTGTCCGATGCATTCACGGTTCTTGTTGCTGGGCGAATCTGTAAAGTCGTCAATAATCGACGCCGTCATCATGGATTCCAGCAGTCCGACGACAGCCAATGTGGCAGACACCGGGAAAATGATCTTGAGCGTTTCCCAAGTGAGCGGAATGTCGGGCAGCAGGAACACCGGCAAGCTGTCCGGCAGTTTTCCCATGTCGCCAACGGTGCGGATGTCCAGGCCGAGAATAATCGCAACTGCTGTCAGCACCACAATCGCAACCAGCGGCGATGGCACTGTCTTTGTTATGTACGGGAACAGGTAAATGATTGCCAGGCCGGCCGCGACCATTGCATAAACCACCCAGGTTACGCCTGTCAGCTCGGGTAATTGCGCCATGAAGATCAGGATCGCCAGCGCGTTGACAAAGCCGGTATTGACCGAGCGCGACACGAAACGCATCAGTGCGCCCAATTTGATCCAACCCGCCAGTATTTGCAGAACGCCGGTTAACACGGTCGCTGCCAGTAGATATTGCAAGCCGTGATCCTTCACCAACGTCACCATCACCAGCGCCATCGCGCCGGTCGCAGCCGAAATCATGCCGGGCCGGCCGCCGGTAAAGGCGACAATCGTGGCAATACTGAAGGATGCATAAAGCCCGACCTTGGGATCAACACCTGCAATGATGGAAAAGGCAATCGCCTCAGGGATCAGTGCCAACGCGACCACCAAGCCGGCCAGCAAATCGTTTCGGACATTGGAAAGCCAGTCCAAGCGTAAGGATTTCATCATGGTTCAATTCAGTAATAAATGCAGTTAAAGCGATAACAATCGTGGTGTACGCAACGCATACCAGGTCAGCCGGATAGACAAGCTGGGCGTGTCGAAGTAGACGCAATGCATTGGACGTGCAACCTCGTGCGAGTGAAAGGAGATATGGCTGACTCGCAGCGAGTGTGAGGATTACACGGGTAGAAACTCCGAATTGCGGAAAACAGGCGTTGAGGGTGAGCCTCGAGTGTAGTCGATTTGGCGCGATGCAGCAATGTTGCAGCTTCAATCAGCAGATCGACATATCGTGCCAACACAGGGAAAGTGATCGTCCGTGAGATATCGTTATGACAAGGGTCAGTAGCGTCGAGATGACCGCCATCATACACCGCGTCGCGTCGCTTCACCTTCCAAGGCATCCATATCCGCGATCCAGTCGATGGGGGCAAAGCTTAGCAATTCCAGTCGCCGATCCTGCAACGCCTGCTTTAGATCAGTACGTTTTTCCAGGCGTTTGTCTCGTTTCGCAAGCAATTCATCGACCAAAGGGTGGTACAGCTTTACAAAGCCGGTAAGCCAGCGACACGTGTGTTCATATCCTTTGAGTTCGCCTAGCGTGAAGCGCCCAATGCAATTCGACGTGGTGGCCGCATCGAACCAGTGACCGTCAGTGACCCATTGGTTGACTGTAAATAGTCCGACCGGAAGGCCGCGCGCATCGAGCGAAATGGCGAACAGGTGAGTCGGTGCCGTGCGCGCCCAACGGGCTTGTTTGGATCGCAGATAACTTCTTTGTCCGGTAGCGGTTGCATGCCAGAATAAATG
>JAGWUK010000765.1 GCA_028868455.1 Burkholderiales bacterium
GCAGCACCCAATTCAGGCGTCCTGGTGCAAAGTTTTGTTCGAGAGGGCGCACAAGTTATTGCCGGGCAACCTCTATTTGAAATTTCTACCGAACGCAGAGGCGAGCAGGGCGAAATTACTGTGCTGGTGGCGCAACAACTGGCCGCGCGTCAACATAGCCTGGAAACCGAACAGCGATTGCGTACCAGTCAGGCAAACGAAAAGAAGCAAGC
This sequence comes from Burkholderiales bacterium, assembly GCA_028868455.1. GTDB lineage: Bacteria > Pseudomonadota > Gammaproteobacteria > Burkholderiales > Burkholderiaceae_D > Undibacterium. The sequence continues at coordinate 213 of JAGWUK010000765.1, forward strand.
AATCACGCTTCACCTGAATAATCTTGCGACCGAAGCTGCACAGCTGGAGCAAGAAATTATGCTTGCCAAGAGGCGGCAGACGCTGGCACAGCAAAGCCTCGCGACCTATCAAACTTTGCAGAAAAACGGCTATGTCTCTGCCACGCAAACCCAGCAAAAACAGGAAGACCTGATCGACATTGCGACGCGTTTATCTAATCTGCAGCGCAGCCAGTTACAGCTACAAGCTAACCAGCTTGCGCTTCGCGCAGAGCAAAATGACGTCGGTGCCGGGCTAGCCACTGATCTGGCGCAATTGCAAAGAGCGATGTCCAGCCTGCAACAGGACATTGCAGAAAACCGCAATCGCCAGGCCAGTTTGATCACTGCAACGCAAGCAGGCATCTTGACCGGTATTACCAATCAAGCCGGGCAGGCGATCAATGCGGGACAAGTGCTGGCGACGCTGATACCGCAATCGGCAAACAGTGCTATCTGCCTCGACAGCATCACTCAGTCCGATCATCTGCCAACACTTGCCACAGGAACAAAGCAAACCGCGACGAAACCCTCTTGCAATGGCAATACGCTCGAAGTGCACCTCTATGCGCCTAGCCGCACGGCAGGGTTCATCGCTGTTGGGCAACCAGTGCTGATCCGTTATCAGGCTTATCCGTATCAAAAATTTGGTCTGCAACAAGGCATCGTCACCGACATCAGCAAAACCCCGTTTGCGCCAAACGAACTGCCACAAAGCCAGGCATCGACCATTCTCAGCAATGCGCAGCAAACGCTTCTGGGTTTTAACAGCAGCGAAGCGCTGTATCGCATCAAGGTCAGACTCGAAAAACAAAGCATCAACGCCTATGGCCAGGAACAGCTTTTAAAACCCGGCATGACGCTGGAAGCAGACGTGCTGCAGGACAGGCGGAAAATCTGGGAGTGGGTATTGGAACCTGTCATCGCCGTTGCGCACGCAGGCTAGTCAGTAAAAGAATTCGAACACTGAGCAGAACGGGCAAGCCCGCCCTGCTCAGGTCGAAAACCCGAGAAAGGTGTGCGAGACCGGTCTCGGGAGCAGCAAAACCATACCGTGTGGGATGGTTCAACTTAACTACAGAAGGAATAATACTATGAGATTAATTTCTGAAATTGAACAAACACTGATTTCGGGTGCTGGCGAAGGTTCTGATCGCGGAGATGGAACTGCATCCAATGGTTACGGCGGAAACGGTTGGGAAGGATGCATGGGTGATGTGTTGAGCGGTCAAAGTAATGCTGGAGCTATGGCTCCACAGGTTCAGACTGTGGAAATTACAGCAACTGCAGATGAACGAGCCTATTCAAAAGGAGAAATCGATGGTTATCAACTCTCTATGAGACAACAGACTGATGCGCAAAAGGCCGCAACCTCAAGTTGTGTATCGGGAATGATAGGTGGAGCTATTGCTGGATCTCCTGCTGGTTTAGTTGGAATTGCCGCTGGTGTCATGGGCGGTGGGATTGCTAATGGATGTCTCAAAAAATAGCAGAGATATCCAAATTTAGTAAAGTTGACATCGCTTAAATTACAGGCGATGTCAATCCAATATTGCATATTTAGGGGAATTGTTATTATGGAATGTACGATAAAAAATAAATTAACTTTTTCAATCGGAATTTTTATTTCAATTTTCGCATCAAAATTTCTTTTTGAATTAGGCTTCCAATGCGAAAAAAATTCT
>JAGWUK010000766.1 GCA_028868455.1 Burkholderiales bacterium
TCGGCGCATACTTAAAACATGGAACAGCGTTTGGCGGTCTTGCAAATGAGCTTGTCTTATCGCGGGCATGACTGGCTTTATTATTTTTTTGACTCTATTAATGCGGTAAAAATACGACAGAATGCGTGCGACAGATCGGCAAACTGCTGTGGATGAAAATTCGGCTTGCCGAAGCTCGCTGGCTTCTGCATCATGAGCCGCAGACTGACAGGCCATGCTCTGTAATTGCATTCTGTTTAACGCAATGTTGTTTCAGTTGGGTAAAGGTTTTGGATCGTACATTTGCTAGAACTGCGCCGCTATACCTGGTCGCATTCAGTTTGCGTAAATGTTGACGTTTTCAAACCAACTTTTTGGCTGACTAACGCGATCTTATACAACGATGCTTGAGATCAACTTCGAACAATTTGTCCCTGAGCTGGATGCTGCGATACAGGCGCATATGGAATGGTCGCATCGTGTCTTGCGTTGCGCCGTCCTGCATGCGTCACCGGGCGACGACGTCCTGAATTCGCAGGCACATACGCTGTGTCGCTTTGGGCGTTGGTTTACCGAGCATCGCAAGCTCTTTGATGTGCTTGACGTCAGTCGTGCGCGTGAAATGGAGGTCGAGCACCAGGCCATGCATGACGCGATCCGCGCAATTTGCAGTCGCGTGCTGGCAGGGCAGCTCGGCAACGAAGCGGATCTGGATGCTTACGAAATTTCGCAAACACGTTTTGTCGATCATCTGACGTATTTTAAAACCCAGATCATCACGCGCAGCTCGCAGATTGATTCGCTGACCGGTCTGCCACTGCGTCATCGCATTGCTCAGGATTTTGATCTGCTGCGTCGCCATTCGCGGCGTCATGGCAGCGTGCTGGCCGTGATGATGGTGGATGCCGATTATTTCAAAAATATTAATGACCAGTACGGTCACGGTATTGGCGATATGGTTTTGCAGAGTCTGGCCAGAACCTTGCGCGGCGCCCTGCGCGATGAAGACCTGGCGTATCGTTATGGCGGTGACGAATTCTTGTTGCTGATGGAAATGATCTCTGTTGATGATGCCGAAATCGTGCCGCGTCGCATGCTGGAGGCTGTGCACCATATCGCCATTACCTTGCCCGATGGCTCGCCGCTCCGGCAAACAGTCTCCATCGGCATCGCGCTGGCCAGCGAAGGGGAGGATTTAAAAACCCTGATACGACAGGCAGACGAAGCCTTGTACGATGTCAAAGCAGCAGGCCGGAACGCTTACCGGACATACAAAAGAAGCTGATTCGAATCTTCGCGTATCACTCGCATGTCGCTGCCTGACGTGACATGCGCTCATGGCGTCAATCTGTGGAAATTTCGTGCAAATTGTCTGGTCCAGAATCAGCCGTCGATATCGCTGTAACTGACCACAGATTGACGTATCTTTTGCCGCATTGTTTTTGCTAGAATACGGCGCGCAAGCATTGTCCCGACAATTCCAGAATCCCGATTTCACTCAAGGAGCTTTCTTATGCCGTCCTGGCTTTTGTACATCGTCATTGGTGCCCTGGGCGGCGTAGCCTCCGGCTTATTCGGCATCGGGGGCGGTATCGTCATCGTACCCGCGCTGATTTACTGGGCAGGGTTTTCGCAGCATTCAGCGACTGGCACCTCGCTGGCCGTATTACTGCCGCCGATAGGACTGGCCGCCGCTTTTGAATACTACCGGCATGGCAATGTCGATGTGCGTGCGGCGATTATTCTGGCCATCGCCATGTTTCTCGGCTCCTGGGGCGGCGCCTTCATCGCCAATCAGATCGACGGCCCGCAGCTGCGCCTGATTTTCGGCCTATTCGTTTGTGGACTCGGCATGTATCTGGTTTTTGGCGCCTGTAAACATCTGGGCTGGTTTTAAGCGTGTCTTGCTTTCGGCATTGTCATGACGAAGGCAGA
>JAGWUK010000070.1 GCA_028868455.1 Burkholderiales bacterium
TGGCCTGGGTTTGCTCATCGCCCTTGTTTCCATGCTGCCGAACGCAAGCTACCTGCAACTGACGCCTGAGGGATTTACCATGCGCTCGTTATACCGTTCACATTTTTTCCGCTGGAAAGATGTCACCGCTTTCGCCGTTGGTCGCGTGGTCTCCAATAAAATGGTGATGTTCAACTTTGCCCCCACCTATCAGGGGCCATCGAAGTTTCGGTCTTTCAATGCCAGTCTGACCGGGTATGAGGCCGGACTCCCGGACAGTTACGGTATGTCCCACGAAGCTCTGGCAGATTTGCTCAACCAGTACAAGACAGCATCCCGCGATAGCTGAATCGCCTTCACCGGCACGATTGTTTATCGCCAAATTATTCCGGAAAGCCACGGTGCGCAGATAGTACCCATATTGACCCGTTTGCCATGCATGCCGGTGCTACACTGGCTGCGCTGGAGCTTTGGCCGGAACTTTCTTTGGCAATTGCACTCTTTAGACATCTCCGTCGCATGCCTGTGCTGCGTGCCGGATCACAACCATTCACGATGAGGTATTTAATGAAACGTTTGAGATCTTTACTACTGTGTAGCTTTGCCATGTTGTCCGCATCGTATGCCTGCGCCGGTGAAGCGGCTTATGTCGAACCGCAACTCAAACATGCAGCCTATGGCAACCTGAATATCGTCGTTCCGGTTTCAAGCGGCGACACGCGTATCTGGCAATTTAAGATGGGCAATATCATGAACGCGCTGAACGCCGCAGAAAAATTCGGCGGCAAGCTGACGATCAAAGTAGTAGCTTATTCGCGTGGCGTCGAGCTGTTGAAACAAAAGGATAATGAAACCGCAGAAATGCTCAACGAATTACGCACTAAGGGCGTGCAATTCCTGGCCTGCAATAATTCTTTAAAAGGAATGAATATTGATTATCATGCGCTTAACGGCGTAACTGAAGCCGATATCGTCCCGGCTGGTTTTCTCGAAATTGCCTGGCTACAAACTCAAAATTACCAGGTTGATCCGATGAATTAAGCGACCGGCGCGAACAAAGTCGCGCGACGCTGGCGACCTGAATTTTTATTTCAGGTCGCCTTTTTTATGTCAGTCAAATGGCTCTTTCCACTCTGAAAACTTCATCTGGACGGAAATACCTTGTCCCGTTGCTGTTTTTTAAACCAGTCCCATAGCATTTGTTCTTCAAACTGAAAAGCCGTATTACCTGACGGTATCGTCGAGCGCATCAGAAAACCCATATCCTTGATTTCTTCCGTGCCGGACGCCAGCACCTTACCCTGCTCGTCGGTCAGGGTATAGCTGAGATTCATACGCGGCCAATACAAGTCCTTGACGATACGAATCTCATGACCACCGCGAAAATACAAGGGATTCACGTCACCGGCCAGATCAAGATCGGTGACGGTCACATTCCATTGCGTGTGATCTGGTAATTTTTTGGCCATATCGGTAAACACCTGATCCAGTTCCTTGAACACTCTGGCCTGAAAGTCGGCACGCGTTTCATTGGTCGGACGAATGTCGGTGTATTTTTCCGGATTTTGCCAGTTTACTTTGACATCACCAGCGTAGCTCACCACGCAAAATGTGCCGAGCACGCTCAGCAGCACCATCGTCAGGCTTCGTTTTTTCATTTTATTACTCCTTACTGATCACAAAACGGGCAGTCAACTTTCATAATAGGACGGGTGGCTTCGCTTGTTTGTATTAGTTTGTAATAGGAATAACGCAAAATTGTCACCGCTGCCCGTTGCCCTGCTGCGTAAACGAAAATAGCGGCACAGGCCGCTATTTTTCCCGCGATCACGCCGACGTCGTGTCAGTGCGTTACACGCGAAGTGCGGCCGTTTGACAAAATACGCACGCGGTCGCCAGTACGGAAAACCTCATCTGCATCTTGCGTAATCGCGCGCATTTCACCGTTGTCCAGTCTGACGGTAATTTCCAGTCCGCGCTTTTGCGTCATGTTGTTTTCAATATTCTGTCCGATCAGACCACCGGCAACAGCACCCAGTATCCCCGCTGCCAGAGCGCCATTGCCCTTGCCTATGCTGGAACCTGCTGCAATGCCACCGAGCGCAGCACCGCTTACCGTGCCAACGCCGGTCTGGCCTTTGTCAATGGTAACGTCGCGCAGGGACTCGACGTAACCCATGCGCACCGTTTGTTCGTTTTGCACCTGCCGTGCGTTATAGACGCTGCCCGACTGCGGCGCGACTGCACAGGCTGTGAGGGACAGTGCTGCCAGCAAAATAGTTAGTTTTTTCAAGATTGACTCCTTTTTCTGTGCGTGCCGGAAACACGCCGTCACGGTTCAATGCGGCCAAATTTTGCTGCATCGCTGAAAAATTGGACACAGCCGGTGGCAAAGGGTTCCACTGATTCGCAATGCTTTCAGTTTAAGACGAGGCGGAACAAAGTAAAGCTGCGTAAAACCCGGCACGACCATGCCACGAACACGGCAAAGCCCGCCGGGTTTCGGTTACATTGTGATGTTGCTGCAAAATTTCAACACCTGTGACGAAAAATGAATGATTCATCTGCTCCCGATCCGCAAGCTGTTCCGCTTTTGCGCGGATTTGCACCAGTTATCGCTGACGATACACATACTTTGATCTTGGGCAGCTTTCCCGGCGAAGCATCGTTGCAGGCCCAACAATATTATGCCTTTCGCCATAATCAATTCTGGCGCCTGCTGTCAGCCGTATTGGACGCGCCGCTGGCAGACATGCCTTATCAGCAACGTCTTGCGCATTTGCTGGCAGCGGGCATAGGGCTGTGGGATATTTTTCATTCCTGCGTGCGTGAAGGCAGCCTGGATTCAGCTATCCGGGACGGCAAACTGAATGATTTCAGTAGCTTGCAACAAACCCATCCACAACTGCGCCGGCTTTGCTTTAATGGCAAGACCGCTGGCAAGATGCAGGCGTATTTCAACAAAAACGGCTATCAGACGCTCGTTTTACCGTCCTCGTCGCCAGCGCATGCCACACTGCGCTTCGAGGACAAACTGCGCGAATGGCGTCGCTTGCTGGCCTGATGCAGCAACGCGGCGAGACAGCAAACCATGAATTCGCTTTTAGCCCGCGTTGCTACTGGGTAAAATAGGCAGATGCTAATCAAACGAAAATCTATCGAAGCCGAAGCCAATCATCGCTCCGGCCCCAAGGCCGCGGCCCCTAAAGCGCCGCGCAAACCCAAGTTTGCCCCGGTCACCTTATCCGAACTGGATGGTGTGCGTTATCTGCATTTCGGCACGGAGTGGGTGCAAGGCGCCATGCGTCTGCGCAAACCCGACGCCATTGAGCTGGAATATGCGCAGCAAATGATGGTCTGGATGTTGTTTATCAAACAACCAAAAAACATTGCGCAACTGGGTCTGGGTACTGGTGCCCTGACCAAATTCTGTTACCGTCAGTTTCCTGACGCGCAAGTAACCGCCATCGAACTGAATCCGTCGGTCATTGCCATTTGCGAAAGCATGTTCAAACTCCCGCTCAATGACGAGCGCCTGCATGTACGCGAAATGGACGCAATGGATTTCGTGATGGATACTGAGCAGCACGACCGCCTCGATGCACTGCAAGTCGATTTGTACGACGCCACGGCGCGCGGCCCCGTTCTGGATAGCGCCGAGTTTTACCAGGCCTGTGCTGCCTGTCTGCACGAGCACGGCATCCTGACGGTCAACCTGTTTGGCGACCATCCCAGTTTTGCACGTAATCTGAAAGCCTTGCGCTTCGCATTCAGCACCGTTCTGTGCCTGCCCAAAGTACATGATGGCAATGTCGTCGCGATTGCGTTCAAACAAAGGCCAACCCTGGATTTCACCGCTCTGACTGCACGCGCAGCACAGATCAAGGAAAGTACGCGATTGCCTGCAAAATCCTGGGTCACCGGACTCAAAGCCGCTGGCGACCCGGTCTGAAAATTAACATCGTCGCCCTGAACTCTCCTACAGCAGACAAAAACATGAATAAATCCGCACATCGCAGTCTGAACTTGCAACAAATTTTTACCTGGCTGATGGCGGATGGCATCGTCAAAAAAGAAGACGCCAAAGCGCAGTTTCATGCTGCCCAGGGAATATTGAAAAACGGCCCGGCAAGCATGCATCCGTTGACGGCAGTAGCGCAATCGAAATTGCATTCGGCACTTGCGCCGCATATCTTGCTGACGCTGGACTGGCTGACAGAATGGACGGCGGGCAAACTGCACTTGCCGTTTTACCGCATAGATCCTTTAAAGATTGATTTCACCAGCGTCTCTGATGTGATGTCGTCAACTTATGCAACGCGCTTCAATATCCTGCCGGTGGAGTCCACGCACAACGCGGTCATCATCGCCACCTGCGACCCAACCAATCTTGAATGGCAAGATGAAATTGCCAAGATCACGCGCAAGGATGTGCGCATGGTTCTGGCCAATCCGCTCGACATATCGCAATACATCGTGCAGTTTTTTTCGTTGGCCAAGTCGATCAAGGATGCACGTAAATCCAATAACAACGATATGGCCTTGCGCCAGAATTTTGAACAGCTGGTGGAACTGGGCAAAGCCAATAAGCAGGTGGATGCCAATGATCAGCACATCATCAATATCGTCGACTGGTTGTGGCAGTTTGCCTTTGACCAGCGCGCCTCGGATATTCATCTGGAGCCGAAACGCGATATTTCCATCATACGTTTCCGCATTGATGGCATCTTGCATCAGGTGTATCAGGTGCCGGCATCCGTCATGATCGCGATGATTGCCCGTATCAAATTGCTGGGCAGGATAGACGTGATCGAAAAACGACGTCCGCAGGATGGTCGTATCAAGACCCGTACTGCCGACGGACAAGAAGTCGAGTTGCGTTTGTCAACGTTACCCACCGTTTTTGGCGAAAAAATGGTGATGCGTATTTTCGACCCGGAAGTGGTTGTCAAGACCCTGCCGGAACTGGGCTTCCCCGCCAACGATGCCAGGCGCTGGGATCAATTGACCAGCAAGCCACATGGCATCATTCTGGTTACCGGCCCGACCGGCTCCGGTAAAACCACGACGTTGTACACCACGTTAAAAGCGCTGGCGACATCGGATGTGAATGTCTGTACCGTCGAAGACCCGATAGAAATGGTGGAGCCGTCGTTTAACCAGATGCAGGTGCAGACCTCAATTGATCTGAACTTTGCCGACGGCATACGGGCATTGATGCGACAAGATCCTGACATCATTATGGTCGGCGAGATTCGCGATCTGCCGACTGCGGAAATGGCGATTCAGGCCGCACTGACCGGCCATCTGGTGCTGTCCACGCTGCACACCAACGACGCGCCATCCGCCATCATGCGGCTGCTGGAACTGGGTGTCCCTTATTACCTGCTAGAGGCCACCATCATCGGCATTCTGGCACAACGTCTGGTGCGGACTTTATGCGTGCATTGCAAAGCACCGGATGGCGACATGCAAGATGCCATCTGGGAAAGTCTGGTCGAAGACTGGGGTATTCCAAAACCGGCGACCGTGTATCGCCCGGTCGGCTGCCCGGAATGCCGGCAAACCGGTTATCTTGGTCGTACCGGTCTTTATGAATTGCTGACCGTGACACTGCCGTTTAGCAAATTGATTAAAGAGTCGGCGGACGTCCATGCCTTGCGCATGCAAAGTATCAAGGATGAAATGAAACCGCTGCGCATTGCGGGCGCCTACAAGATCATTGAGGGTACGACCACGGCGGATGAAGTCCTGAAAGCCACTTCAGCCTTGTTCTGAGGCCGAAAGCAGCGCACAGCCCGGCATGCGAACCATGTTATCGACCAGAACAAAAGCCACCTTTCTGCAGGTGCTGGCACTGGCTCTGGTCTATGCCCTGGCGGGGCGCGCTTCGCAATTATTGGCGATTCCGCCCGGTTACTCCATTGCCGTCTATCCGCCAGCTGGCATCGCACTGGGTGTGATTCTGGCTTTCGGCCAGCGTCTGTTGCCGGGCGTCACGCTAGGTTCCTTTCTGCTCAACGTCTTTATCAGTTACGAGCATTCCGGACAGATTACGGGCAATGCGATCGCGCTGGCGGCGGTGATTGCCTGCGGTGCCACCTTGCAGGCCACGATAGGCAGCCGCATCATTCGCGAAAGACTGCATGGCGATCTGGCTCTGGACGCAGATCATGCGATTTTTTATTTCTTTCTGTACGGCGGTGTATTTGCCTGCCTGATCAGCAGCAGCGTCGGCGTGGCGTCACTGGTCATCCTGAATGTCTTGCCGATGCGCGATGCCATCAGCAACTGGATCACCTGGTGGGCTGGCGATACGCTGGGAGTGCTCACGATCACACCGGTTATTCTGGTGTTGTACGGCAAACCCAAAGATATCTGGCGCTCACGCCGCTGGAGCGTGTTACTGCCGCTGGCCGTCTGCCTGTTCATGGTCATTACCGCTTTTGCCTTTATCCGTCACCGCGAAAATCAAAAACAGCAACTGGAATTCCGTCTTGAGGCCGAACGCGTCAGTCAGAATCTGCAGAACAAGCTGAACCGGCACGCCGATATCATGCAAAACATCGAACGCCTGTATGCCAGTTCCTACGCCGTTGATCGCGATGAATTCTCGACTTTTGTCGAATATGCCCTGGCGAATTACAAAGCTATTTCCTGTTTATCGTGGGCGCCGAAAGTCAGCCATCAGCAAAGAGAAGCGTTTGAAACCTCGGTGCTGCGCGAAGGTTTTATCAACTTTCACGTGAAAGAACGCGACGACAATGGTCAGATGGTGACAGCTGCACAAAGAGACGATTATTTCCCGCTCAAATTTATTGAACCTTTTGCGCCCGCCACCTTCGGTTTTGATATGGGTTCCAGCACGGTACGTCGTAACGCCATTGAAGACGCCAGAGACAGCGGACACCTGACCGTCACCGATCCGCTGACGCCATTCAACGATCACTCGAGCCAGTTGGCGGTCATGCTGTTTGCCCCCGTCTACAGTCGCGGACATACGCTGGACAACATAGAACACCGGCGCGCAGCATTCATCGGTGTGGTAGTCAGTAAAATCAGGATGGGCGATCTGGTCAGCGATGTCTTGTCTCACGAAGAGAAAAACAATCTGCTGGTGAAATTTTACGATCTGTCCTACCCCGGTAAAGACGGCATCTTTATTAACAATATTACGCAACTCGACAACACTTATCTGTATCAGTCGACCATCAACTTCGGCGGCAAACAATATGCGTTTCTGGCACAACCATCTGACGCCTATTGGCATGAACATGTTTCGTGGATCACCTGGATCACGATGGTCGGCGGTCTGCTGTTTTCTGGTTTGCTGGGTGCTTATCTGCTGATGGCAACAGCGCATACCTACGGTGTGGAAAATCTGGTCAAACAAAGAACCGCGCAATTGCATGACAGCGAAGAGCGCCTGCGTACCATCCTGAGCAACGCTGCCGAAGGCATACTGACTACCGACGAAAATGGCGTGATCGAATCCGCCAATCAATCCGCCGACATGTTGTTTACGGATTCAAGCGGCACCCTGGTCGGCACCCATCTGCTGAATTTATTCCCGAATCCGGAATCCCAGGCGTTTCTGTCGCATCATCTGCAAGTGACGGGCAACACGATTTATGGCGGCGCGCCAAAAATCGGTGACCGGATTGAAGTGCTGGGTCGCAAAAAAAACGGCGCCAGCATACCGCTGGAACTGGCGATCAGCAAAGCCCGGCTGGGCGACCAAACTCTGCTGGTCATCATCCTGCATGATTTATCCGAAATTAAACGCGCTCAAAAACTGAAAAGCGAATTCGTTTCTGCCGTGTCGCATGAACTACGCACACCGCTGACCTCCATACGCGGCGTACTCGGTTTACTGGTCGGCGGCGTCGGCGGCGCCGTATCGGATCAGGCGAAATCCATGCTGGTCATGGCCAACGATAATGCCACCCGGCTGACGACGCTGATCAACGATTTGCTGGATTTTGAAAAACTCGAATACGGCAGCCTGCATTTTCATTTTGAGACCTTGTCATTGACCGATCTGGTCAAAAAGTCTATCCAGTCCAATCTCGGTTATGCGCAGAATTTTGGTGTCAATATGCGCTTCGATTTCTCTTCCGCCGTTGTCCATCAAGTACATGTCGATGCGCAGCGATTCATTCAGGTATTGTCAAACCTGCTTTCAAATGCCATCAAGTTCTCGCGCGAAAACGGCCAGGTCGATATCCGCATTTCTGAAAAAAACGGCTGGGCAAAAGTCGAAATCCAGGATTATGGCATCGGTATTTCTGAGGAATTTAAAAGCAGTATTTTTCAAAAATTCACGCAAGAAGACGCCAAAGCGGCGCGCAAATATGCCGGTACCGGGTTGGGTTTAAGCCTCAGTAAAACCATGATAGAAAAAATGAGCGGCAAAATCGGCTTTACCAGTGTGGAAGGCCAGGGTTCCATTTTCTATCTGATTTTGCCCGTCGTCAGCAGCGCTGCCGTGACACCGTCTGCCACCGTAGGATAGGTCAGCCGGATACCCAGTTCGGATTTAATGCGCCGGTTTGCCATACGGCGCGACTCGGACATAAATGACAACAAGGCAGGCGAGACCTGGCGCGCCAGTTCCGCACGCGGCAAACGTGGCGGACGCAACACCTGAAAAGCATCGGCCACCAGATCAAAATACGCCCCCATCTTCAACTGACTGTCATCCACTGCATGATAAACGCGCGATGGTCGTGCACGAAATAAAGCCAAGCGTATCAGTTGCGCCAGATCGTCAGCATGAATATGGTTGGTGTAAACATCATCGTCTTCGTTCAAGGCCGGTGTTCCTTTTTGCAAACGCTCCAGTGGCAATCGGTTTGATGCATAAATACCCGGCACCCGCAAAATAGACAGGCAGGAACCGGTGCGCCCGGCCCATGCGCGCAAGGTCTGTTCGGCAGCGACACGCCGCTGCGCGCGCGCATTATGCGGTGCGACCGGACGGGTCTCGTCAAAGTACACGCCACCACAATCGCCGTAAACACCGGTCGTGCTGACATAAACAAGGCGACTCTTGTCGGGTAAAATGGCGAGCAAATTTTTCGTCCGGATATCGCATTCGCCTTCGGCGCGTGGTGGCGCCAGATGCAACACCCATGTTGCCAGTCCGGCCAGACGCTTCAGCGAAGAAGGATTGTCGAGATCGGCAACAACAGGAATGGCGCCAGCAGCACGTAATTCTGCGCAACGCGAAGCCTGACTGGTCAGGGCAAACATGCGAAAATGTGCGCTGAACAGCGGCAGCAAACGCATGCCGACATCGCCGCAACCGACCACCAGCAAACGCGGTTTTCCGAATTTTATTAACTGTTTTTTCATATTCAGGATTGTATGACTTTTCAAGTAACCGTGATCCCCAGCGGTCATCAATTTAGCTGCGACGAAGGTGAAACCGTATTGACTGCAGCGCTGCGCGCCGGTATCGGCTTACCTTACGGTTGTAAAAACGGCGCCTGCGGCTCGTGCAAAGGCAAGGTCGTTTCCGGCAAGGTCAGTCACAACCCGCACCAGCAAAAAGCCTTGCCTGAAGCCGAAGCGGCGCAAGGCATGTCCTTATTTTGCTGCGCAAAACCGGAAACCGACCTGACCATCGAAGCGCGCGAAATCCTCGCCAGCGGCGAATTCCCTGTGAAAAAAATGCCTACGCGCGTCGCCAAGTTAGAGAAATTGTCAGACGATGTCATGCTGATCGCCTTGCAATTGCCCGCCAACGAAAGGCTGCAATACCGCGCCGGCCAGTACATAGAATTCATGCTGCGCGATGGCAAACGCCGCAGCTACAGCATGGCCACGGCGCCAGAATCGGACCAGCCGCTGGCGCTGCACATCCGCCACATGCCGGGCGGCCTGTTCACCGACC
>JAGWUK010000767.1 GCA_028868455.1 Burkholderiales bacterium
CCCATATTGCCATTCAAATTATGATTGGCGCCGCGTGGCAAGCCAAATTGCATCATCAATTCGGTATACGCGGCATCCGCTAAACTCCGTGATGTCTCTTGAATTACTTTGCCGCGATTGAACACAACACGATCACCGGCACGGCTGAGAATCTTCGTATCCACACCGGAACCGCTGGCGCTGAAGGCAGCTTTGACTTCGTAAGTTTTGGTATTGATCAGACTAAAATCTGCGACCAGATCAAGTGACAAACTTGCCGTCATCGAATTGCCGTATTGCAGCTGATTGCTCTCCTGACGGAACTGGATATTGCTGACCGTGCCGAACAGCACATAGTCCGCGCCAGGATACATGCCTTGTTTGATACGTCCGATGATGTCGTAAATTTTTTCCATCGGTTTGCCAACATAAGGTCTCGCCTGTACCAAGCGCACACCGCCCCCTTTCAACATCGCGCCTTTCAGATCAGCGGTATATGTCTTCAGCTCGCCACGATCAATGTACGTGTAGAAACCTTCGGCTTCGTAATAATTACTTTCGCTTTTGGCGTTGACATGACCGCGCTGCGAATAGCTATGATCCGTTTCGCGTTCGCTGTAATTACCTTTCACACTGCTCTTGCTGTTTGCGGCAACGACATGAAAATATTCGCTGACTTTTTCTTCATAAGTCAGATCAGTCACTGCAATTTTCGGCTCGGCCGCGTAGGCGCTGATTGCCGCGGCAGAGCAAAATACGCCTGCCAATATCGTTTTCAGATTTAACATCGTGCTTCCTTTGCGGACAATTATTTTTTGGAGGTTTTGCGAATTTCTTTTTCGTCCTGCCATTCGATAGAACCGTCTTCCACGTCGTACAATTTGAGCGTCATTTTGTAGAACACGTCTTTGGTCGTGGCATTCTGTTTAACGATGGAGACGATTTCACCTTCCAGCGAATACTTGGCAGCAGTCATATTGCCAATCTTGGCTTTCCCTTGCGCCTTGTACAAACCGCTTTGATTCTGGCGCTGCAATTCATCCACGCCTTGTTGCATTTCGTCGGCGCTGCGTGTCATTTTGACTTTGTGGCTTTTGACCAGCGCGGTCTGTATCGTATTCATGATCGATTTGGTGTCGATGTATTCGCTGGTTTTATTGCGTACGCCAGCAACCGTCATGGTTGGGCGATTGGCTAATGCCGGATCTTCGAGCAAAGAGCCGACCATTTTTTCAGCGATCATTTGCAGATCGGTAGAACCGAATTCGTTTGTGACTGTTTCTACAGCCTTGGAATCGCCATAACTGACCTGACGCGCGAGGCTGACGGTCGGTTGCGATAACCGTGTCTGGCAGGCGCTGAGTGAGAAAGCCGCCACCAGCAGCATGCCTGCGATCTTGGAAAAATTGCTCAGGTTCTTCATATTTACTCCCAAAATATTTTTGAATAATTCAAACTAAGTACATATAGCCAGAGTGGCCAACGGATTAACGCGGCTCTGCGCTCATTTCAATTTTAAAATCCGTCGCTTGCGGGCCGTATCCGGTTCCTTTGACGATCTGGCTTTGCTGGCCGAGTATCATCAGAGGTTTCCAGACTTCGCCATCACCGACCTGCATGCCAGCGGCATCCAGCCAGCGAAAGCGGTAATACACGCGGACATCGTTGCGGGTCGTGTTATACATTTCGGCTTGTACGACCATCACATCATTGCGTCGTTGTGAACGCAAATCAGTGACCTGCACACCTTCCAGTGTGCCGCGCACCATCAGTTTTGCGGCAATGCCGGGCGACACCGCGTTCGGCACTTCGTCAGCCATGACGGATGATGTCAGGCAGGCGGCCATGAGTGCTGTGCTCACAGCCAATGTAGCGGAAAGTTTTTTCATACGTCCTCGTAATATCAATTGGTCTTGGTGCCAGCCGCGCTGGC
>JAGWUK010000768.1 GCA_028868455.1 Burkholderiales bacterium
TTTTGCAAACGTCCCGTTCGTTAATCTCAGTGCAATATTTTCCGCAACAAGGCTTCCACAGCGATCGCGACAAATTTCGTTTTTCACGAAAAATAAGCTTTCATCCGCCTCACTTTGGTGTAGATTGCGCCCATCTTTTTAATAACGAAGGGCATTTCATGCAAACCGAAAGCTTTATTCCTGGCAAAGATGCCTCACTTGAGTCCACCATCAGCACCATGCAGACCAAGCTCGCCATGCGCGGTTTTGTATTGAACGAATCATCGTGGCTCAATGAGATTGAAGGCATCTGGTCGGTGCATGTCAAAGACCATGAATGTCCGATGCTGTTTGCCAACGGCAAAGGCGGCACCGAGCTGGCGGCGCGTGCGAGTGCGCTGGGCGAGTTCATGGAACGCCTCGGCACACATTATTTCTGGACGCATTTTTATCTTGGCGAAACCCGCGCCAATCGTCCGTTTGTTCATTACCCGCAAGAACGCTGGTTCGCGCCCAATGTGGACGGTAGCTGGCCGCTGGAAATGCTCAATCCCGAACTGCACGATTTCTATAACCCGGATGGCGAAATCGACGGCGAAGTGCTGGTCGATCTGAACTCCGGCAATGTTGCCCGCGGCATCTGCACGCTGCCGTACCAGCGTCTGGCCAATGGCAGCAAACCGGCAGCCACGACATATATCCCGGTCAATATCATCGGCAATCTGTATGTCAGCAATGGGATGGCCGCCGGCAACACGATGATGGAAGCGCGCAGCCAGGCTTTGTCGGAAATTTTTGAACGCCATATCAAATACCGCATCATCAGCGAAGGTCTGTGCCTGCCGGAAGTGCCTGACGAAGTCATCGCCCGCTACCCGCGTATCGCTGCCGGTATTGCCGGTTTGCGCAAAGCCGGTTTTGGCATCATGGTGCGCGATGCTTCTTTGGGCGGTAAATATCCGGTCATGAACGTGACGCTGCTGCACCCGAAAGATCAGGGCATCTTTGCCAGTTTCGGCGCCCATCCGCGTTTTGAAATTGCGCTGGAACGCGCCTTGACAGAGCTGCTGCAAGGCCGTGCACTGGATACACTCGAAGGCTTCCCGGAAGCTGGTTTCGACATGGACGAAATCAATGCTGTCGCCAATCTGGAAATTCATTTCGTTGATTCCAGCGGCGTGATCAGTTGGGATTTTCTTGGCGACGAACCGGATTACGAATTCGCCGACTGGAACTTCAGCACGACCACGGCTGAAGACTATGACTGGCTGGTCAACGCCATCCATGCAGAAAAATTCGATATCTATGTCGCCGATTTTGAAGAACAAGGGGCTTACAGTTGCCGCATCCTGGTGCCAGGCATGTCAGAAATTTATCCGGTCGAAGACCTGGAATGGGAAAACAACAGCATTGGCAACCAGATCCGCCCTGCCCTCGTCCGTTTAAACGATCTGAGCAATGACGAATGTGCTGAATTGCTGGCCGAGTTGCAAACCATGAATCTGAATGACGAACGGCCTTTGTGGGAGATTCTCGGACTGGCAATTCCGGTCGGCACGGCATGGAAACAATTGCGCATCGGCGAATTGAAAACCCTGCTGGCATTGGCCATTGGCGATACTGAAGCCATTCTCGAAGGTTGCGACTGGATTCATCATTTCAACGACCTCAGTCGCGATCGCCGCCTCGTGTATCGCTGCATAGAAAGCATCCTGAAACTGGAAGACAAGGAAAATTTCCTGCGCCCGCTGATCCTGCTGTACGGCGAAGAAACTTTCCGTCAGGCAGAAGCCTTGCTGGATGGCAGTGAACGTTTCTTCGGCCTGACTGAGCTGGGCGCGGATATGCAAGGGAGCGCCATGCACCAGACCTTGCTGGCAGCGTATGACAAACTGTTTTCCAATTAAAAAATAACACCGCAATATCCA
>JAGWUK010000071.1 GCA_028868455.1 Burkholderiales bacterium
CATGCCCCAGGCCAGTGGAGCCAAGTCGCTCACGCGCGAATAAATTATCGGAAACGGTAGAACGGGCGATACTGCAATTATTTTCGAATAAGAGCCCCGCTTGTTCAAATGCTCTTTTTTTACTGGAGACTTCTAAATCCAGAAGGACGTTGGCGAGAGGCAGAATTTTTGCAATATTCGTCATGGTGCAAGATCGGTTACAGCGAAATGGTGCGGCGCACAAGATTGGCGTTTGTCAAATTATAGGCTTCTTTTGTGCTGCTTGCGCATTTCCTTGACAAGACTTCATCTGGCGTTGTTCTTTAGTAAATTTTCAAATTTTTCGGCCGGCAGCGGTTGACTAAAATAAAAACCCTGCATTTCCTGGCATCCGGAATCGGCGAGGAAGAACATTTGTTCGGCATTTTCCACGCCTTCGGCAGTTACACTCATGCCCAGCGCATTCGCCATCGCGATGATGGCATGCGTGAGAACGACAGAATCCTGATTGCCGGGAATATTGTGGATGAAGGAGCGATCGATTTTGAGATTATCGATGGGGAAGCGCTGCAGATAAGACAAAGAAGAAAAACCGGTACCAAAATCATCAAGGGAAATACTGACGCCTAGCTTCTTGATCGCATCAAACACCGGCATTAACAAATCCATGTCACCCATCAGCAAACCTTCGGTAATTTCCAGTTGCAGTGCTGACGGCGGGAGTCGTGATTCGTCTAGCTTTTGTTCGATGAATCGGGCAAGCCCAGGATCCTGGAATTGTTTTGGCGAGATATTGACGCTGATGACCATGTCGGAGGCATATTGCTCGCGCCATAATTGCGTCTGTCGGCACGCCTGTTCCAGCACCCAGCGACCTAAAGGTAAAATCAGGCCGATTTCTTCTGAAATGGGTATAAATTCATTCGGCGGCACGAGGCCAACGTCTGGCATTTGCCAGCGTATCAGCGCTTCGGCACCGACGATCTTCGAGGTGTTCAGGCAAATTTTTGGCTGGTAATACACCAGGAATTCCTGATCGCTGAGCGCACGTCGCAGATTGGTTTCCAGTGCATAGCGATGCTGGGCGCGGACATTCAGCTCTGTAGTGAAAAACTGATAATTATTACGACCCGATTCTTTTGCATAATACATGGCCGAGTCTGCGCAACGCATCAGGGTCGGCCCGTCCTCGCCGTCATGCGGGAAAACGCTGATACCGATGGAGGTGCCAAGGTGATATTCATTACCGTCGATGATGAAGGGCTCGCGCATACGTGCCAGCACGCGCTCGGCCAGATCTTTCAGGTGCGAGGCATCGTCAAAGGCTTCGGCAACAATCACGAATTCATCGCCGCCCAGACGAGCCAGCATATCGGTTGTGCGTATGCAGGAACTCAGCCGCGAAGAAACGTCACGTAACAGGGTATCGCCAGCAGCATGACCCGCTGTGTCATTCACATTCTTAAAGCGATCCAGATCCAGAAACAGCAAGGCGACGCGATGATGATTTCGACGTGCACCAGACAGGGCTTTGTTCAGCCGCTGATTTAATTGATGCCGGTTCGGCAAACCAGTCAGGGCGTCATAAGACGCCATATAGCTGAGCTGGCGCTGGGTTTCGCGGACTTCAGTGGTATCGGTAAATGAAATCAGCACTGCCGAAACAGAGGCATTGCTCTTGTTGCAAATCGGCAGGACATTGACCAGCAACCAGACGATGGAGCCGTCGCGCAATTCCAGTCCGGTCGACAGGTTCAGGATCGGTGTACGGGTTTTGAACACTCTGGAAGCAGGGTCTTCACCCAGTTTCACGGCCTGGCCATCTTCGCCAAAGAGGCGTGTGAAATAGCGATGGCGTCGCCCCACGGTATTGATATCGGCAATTTTAAGTATGCGTTGCGCACTGGGATTGCTGGTCAGTATCTGGCCCCCGGGGCCAATGACCATGATGCCTTCCGTCAGATTGGTCACCACGGAGCGGTAACGTTCCTCGCTTTCTTCGAGGCTTTGCTCCATGTTCTTTTTGTCTATCGCCAGGCCGATCAGGTCGCAGGCATCCATCATCATCGCCTGTTCGTCTTCGTTCGGGCTATGTGGCATCTGATGATAGACATCGACTGTGCCGAGTACGGTATTAAAGGCCGTCGTGATCGGCAGTGACCAGCATGAACGCAAGCCAAACTGCATGGCCTCGTTTTGAAACTTTTCCCACAGCGGACTGAGTGCAATGTCCTGCACGATCGTCAGGCGATTGAAGTGGATGGCTGCGGCCGCCGAGCCATATCCGGTGCCGACCGGGATATCCTGCAGCAGGGTACAAAATTCCTCCGCCAGGGAGGGTGCCGCGCCCAGTCGCAGTTGCTGAGCCTGATTGTCGTACAGCGTGATGGCGCACAGTGCGCCGTTATCCAGCAGCCGCTCCATGCGGTCGCAGACATCTTCGAGAATGTGCGCGAGCGGTTTGTCGAGCGCGATCATTTCGAGAATTTCTTTTTCGTGATGCAGCGCCTCATGCACGCGGCTGGACTTATAGCGTCCCTGATCTGCTAAAGGCAGGCTGGTGATGGTCGCGGTGGCCAGTGGCGGGAAGCATCTTTCGCGCGCAGTCAGCAGGATGGCATTCTGGCCATCATAGGTGAACGCTGTACCACGAACCTCAATATCGAGCAGCTGACCGTCTAAGCGCACACATTGACAGGGCTGAGTGCCCTGTACGTTTTCTTGCCGTAATTTCTGTATTAACGCGCGCGACGATTCGTGATGACGCGCATGCAGAAATGCTTCTGGTTTTAAGCCCAATAACTGATGCAACCCCGCCGCCTTCATCAGTTCCAGCCCGGCCGGATTGGCATAGGCAATACTGTCGTTAATCAGGACGTAGAGTGCGTCGGGATTATGCTCTAGCAAAGCCGTATGCCAGTCCTGGCTGACTACGCGTTCGTGTGTACTGGTACTCAGAAACGGAATGGGCGAATTCACGACGACAATCTAAAGAGCTATACGATTTGACTACTTTACCTCAAGCGCACCCTGGCGACAATCTGCAAATCGCGATAGCGGGATGCTGCATGGCAGAAACGATCATGCTTCTGTTGATGCGGGTTTGCGCAAAATTTTTATCATGAAATACGCCGCCGCAGCAGGCAAAAAAAATGGTCAGTAATACATTGCAAGGACGCTGCGGCAGTATGAAATCGAGCCTGATCAGTTTAAATCAAAGCGGACGAATAGCAATAAGACATCGCCATTGCCTTTGTTTTTTGAAAAACGCGGTACATAGGCGGCCATCAGTTTACTCTTGCGCGTACCTATGGATGCCACTGGCAAGACGGCTGGAAACGGAAAACCAGAGAAATAGTCTGTACGGCTGATCATTAAAGCGGTCACGCCACCGCCGACTTCAAAATTACCGCCCAAAGGTTTCATCCACTGGTAGGCGTAGCCCACCATAGGTTGCGGTTTGAAATGCGAGTCAGAAATGATCATGCCATACAAGGATTCTTCATTATCTTTTGCGTTGCGAATCGCTTTACTGAAGCCCAGACCCCAGGCGCGTTCGTTCAGTTCGGCAATACGCTCTGCTGTATACGTTCCACGGCCATGATGCGCGTAGCCGGACAGCATCAACGACAATTCGCCATCATCCAGAATTTTATTGGCTTTGGATTTGGCACTGTCCCACCAGCCTTGTTCTTCATTCTGTACTGCCTGAGCTTGCGTCAGTCCAGAGAGCAATAGTGCGGAGACACACAAAAGTCCGCGCGTTAAATACGTTTTAAATTTCAACATGATAAAAGGGAAAAATAATAAATAAATCGAAGAAACCGGTTCGATTATTGGCGCGCAGTGCGCCCATTATCCGGTTTTTGCCCGGTAGAAAAATTACTGCGCCAGGGATTGATATCGAGTCCCCCACGGCGCGTGTAGCGTGCGTAGACCGACAATTTTTGCGGCCGGCAATACTGCATGATATCGACGAAGATCCTTTCGACACATTGCTCGTGAAACTCATTATGGTCGCGAAATCCAATCAGGTAACGCAGCAGGCTTTCCTGATCGATAGCAGGTCCGACATAATGAATCTGCACGCTACCCCAATCCGGCTGGCCTGTGACCAGACAGTTGGATTTCAACAAATTAGAAACCAATGTTTCCTCAACAGGTGCTGCGCCCTGTTCTGCGCGCAAAATGGCAGGATTCGGCGTGTAAGTGTCGACGTCAATATCCAGGCGATCTAACAAAACGCCTTCGGGCTCTTGAAGTCGCAAGGTGCCAAAATTTTCTGGCAGGTTCAGGCTGACTTGAACCGTTGCGCCAAAACCCGCCGACAAATCCTGCCGCAATACACGTAACAATTCTTCCGTGTCCGCAAGCCTGGTTTGGTTGAAAGAATTCAGATACAGCTTGAAGGATTTCGATTCAATAATATTCGGCGAATCGGCAGGCACCATGACGGTTGCAATGGCAATTTGCGGTTTGCCACGCAGATTCAGCCACGACACCTCATAAGCGTTCCAGATATCCACACCGAAAAACGGCAAAGTTGCACCGATGCCGATTTCGGCGCGTTTTCCGGAACGTGGAATAGGAAACAGCAAGGACGCATCATATTCGGACTGATACGTCGCAGCTTTGCCCAGAAGAGATTGTTCCGGGGAGTTAGTTGAAGTCAGGTCGGTCATGTTTACACAAAATGGACAAATTCAGCCCAAAAATAATTGGTAAGTCGGGTTATTGCTTTCATCCCAGTAACGGTAGCCCAGCGTGGACAGGAATTCACGGAAGACTTTCATTTCTTTCTTTGGAACTTGTAAACCGACTAAAGTTCTGCCGTAATCGGCACCGTGATTACGATAGTGGAATAAGCTGATATTCCAGTTCGGCGCCATACTGTTCAGAAAGCGCATCAATGCACCGGGACGTTCCGGAAATTCAAAGCGATACAGCAATTCATTTTCCGCCAACGGACTCTTGCCGCCGACCAGATGGCGGATATGTAGCTTGGCCAGTTCGTCATGCGTCAGATCAAGAGCAGGGAAGCCGTGTTTCTCGAAATTTTTGGCGATTTTTTCCGGTTCATCGCGTTTGCTGACCTGGATACCGACAAAGATATGTGCTGCTTTCTGATCGCTGATGCGGTAGTTGAATTCGGTGACATTGCGTGCACCGACCAGTTCGCAAAAACGGCGGAAGCTGCCGCGCTCTTCCGGAATGGTGACCGCAAATACTGCCTCGCGCGCTTCACCAACTTCCGCCCGTTCTGCCACAAAGCGCAGGCGGTCGAAATTCATATTGGCACCGCAGGCAATCGTGACCAGCGTCTCGTTTTTCAGTGGTTTTTTGTCTGCTTTGGCGCGTTCGATATAGGCTTTGCAACCTGCGACGGCCAATGCCCCTGCAGGTTCCAGGATGCTGCGCGTATCCTGGAATACATCTTTGATTGCGGCGCAAACAGCATCGGTGTCGACGGTGATGACTTCATCCACATACATTTTCGCCAGCCTGAATGTCTCTTCACCGACCAGCTTCACCGCCGTACCATCTGAGAACAGTCCGACATCCGTTAGCGTGACACGCTTACCTGCTTTCAGGCTACGCGCCATCGCATCGGAATCATTGGTTTGCACGCCAATAATTTTAATGTCCGGGCGCAACGCCTTGACATACGCTGCCACACCCGCAATCAGTCCGCCGCCGCCGATGGCAACGAAAATCGCATGGATAGGCTCTGCATGCTGACGCAAAATTTCCATACCGACGGTTCCCTGGCCGGCGATGACATCCGGATCGTCAAACGGATGGACAAAGGTCAGCTTGCGTTTTTTTTCCAGTTCTATGGCTTGAGCGTAGGCATCGCTATACGAGTCCCCATGCAGGACGATTTCGACATGTTCGCCGCCGTGCGCACGCACGGCATCAATTTTGACCGGAGGTGTGGTGGTCGGCATGACGATAACGGCTTTGCAACCAACGCGCGCGGCACTCAGTGCCACACCTTGTGCATGATTGCCTGCAGACGCGCAAATAACGCCGCGTTTCAGTTGCGCTGGCGTCAGGTGTGCGATTTTGTTATAGGCGCCACGCAGTTTGAAGCTGAATACGCTTTGCATGTCTTCGCGCTTGAACAAAATGCGGTTTTCCATGCGTGCCGACAAACTCGGAGCAAATTCCAGCGGCGTTTCAAAAGCGACGTCATAGACGCGCGCAGTCAGGATCTTCTTCAGATAATCGATGCTCATGGGATTTTGGAAATGAGGTTAGCGGAAAATTTTGTGGCCTCATTATAATGGATGACCTTTGGAACATATTTTCCGTTTGATGAATTCCGTTCTCACATTGCGGCAGCCAGGTCTGCGAATGCAGTTGCAAACCTTGCTTGTTTTATGATGGCGCTTTATCACGCGCTTACGGCGATGTGCTTTGCTCACAATTTAGGATGACATGATAGAAGCAGGTGTACATTGGCTGTTGAACGTGCTGGCTATACCCGATATAGGATTGACTTCGGTGTTTTTGATCAGTTTCATTTCGGCAACGCTGATACCTATGGGGTCGGAACCAGCCGTTTTTGCCGTTATTAAAGTCAATCCCTCGATGTTCTGGCAAGTGATCGCCATTGCAACCATCGGCAATACTCTGGGTGGCATGGTGGATTATGCAATGGGCTATGGCGCCAAGAAGGCTTTTGAGCGGGAGCGCGAAAGCTTTTGGTACCAATGGTTAAGGCATTTTGGCGCCAAAACTATGCTGCTGGCCTGGCTACCTGGCATTGGCGATCCGATTTGTACTTTGGCTGGCTGGTTAAAATTACCATTCTGGCCCAGCACGATGTACATGATGATAGGCAAATGCCTGCGTTATATTCTGATCAGTTGCCTGTTGCTGGAAATTCCTGACGGATTTTGGCACAGGATGGCGCATTACTTGGCTTGATCTTGTGTGAGGTTTGCATGCTTATCTGCCTATAAACTCCGCTTCTGCTAGTTTTCGACATAGGAGAAATGACTCCGGTAGCAATTTGTTCCTCGCCTTTCAATTGCATGGCAAAGGCATTTGCCAGAGTGGGTGTCTGATTTTTACGTCATTTATCAACGTGATTAAATAAATAGCAGAATTCTTCGTTGCGAGCATCGTTTTACCAGTAAGTTCTTGATCCGGAAAGCCATGTTGATGTCGCTGCAACGGAATTTATTTGCTAAATTTATCGAGAAAAACCAAATATTCTCAGGGAAAAACGTTAATTTTCTCTGATTTAAGGCGTAGTAACTGTAAGGCTGTTGCAGCATGGTGCATTGCAATAGGCTAGAATGAATCTTTATATTCAGGCTGACCTAGCAAAGACTTTGCCGGGAAACCGCTGCCGCAAAAAAAATAAAGACCATCGATGAACGCTCCAGCTCAAATTCAGGCCTTGCTCGCTGATGCGCCGCAAGGTGCCGTACCCACCCGTGTCAGGGAAATTCCGTATAACTACACCTCGTTTTCGGATCGCGAGATCGTGATCCGCTTGTTGGGCGAAGATGCCTGGCAATTGCTGGATCAATTGCGCGGCAAGCGTCAGACCGGGCGCTCTGCGCGCATGCTGTACGAGGTTCTGGGTGATATCTGGGTCGTACGCCGTAATCCGTATTTGCAGGACGATATGCTCGACAATCCCAGACGACGTCAGGATTTGATCGATGCCTTGAACCACCGTCTTGCCGAAGTGGAAAAGCGGCGTTTGAATACAGCGAATGACGAAGATACTGAGCGCAGTAACAGCGTGGAAATACTGGTGCAGGCAGCACGCAAGGCGGTCGCCGATTTTTCAAAAGAGTTTCGGGATACGTACGACTTACGTAAAAAAGCGAATAAATTGCTGGCGCGCTATACAGCAAAGGACAATATTAAATTTGATGGCCTGAGTCGTGTTTCGCACGTTACCGATGCGACGGACTGGCGCGTTGAATATCCATTCGTGGTACTGACGCCGGATACCGAAGATGAAATGGCGGGTCTGGTCAAGACATGTATTGAGCTTGGTCTGACCATTATTCCGCGTGGCGGTGGTACCGGATATACAGGCGGTGCGATCCCTCTGACGCCATTGTCGGCTGTAATCAATACCGAAAAACTTGAGCAGCTGGGCGCAGTTGAAATGACGCGTCTGCCAGGCGTTGATCGTGACTATGCCACCATTTATTCCGGTGCAGGCGTGGTCACCAAACGCGTCTCCGATGCGGCAGAAAAAGCAGGATTCGTGTTTGCCGTTGATCCTACATCGGCCGAAGCCTCTTGCGTCGGCGGTAATGTAGCGATGAATGCCGGAGGCAAGAAAGCCGTGTTGTGGGGAACCGCACTGGACAATCTGGCATCCTGGAAAATGGTCGACCCGAATGGTGACTGGCTCGAAGTTACGCGGCTGGAACACAATCTGGGCAAGATTCATGACGTCGAAGTCGCCAAGTTCCGTTTGGAATGGACACATCCTGGAGAAAAGCAGCCGTTTAAAACGGAGCAACTCGATATCAAAGGCCGCGTCTTCCGCAAAGAAGGTCTGGGCAAGGATGTCACCGATAAATTTCTGGCGGGTTTGCCTGGCGTGCAAAAAGAAGGTTGTGACGGTCTGATCACCTCGGCGCGCTGGATCTTGCATAAGATGCCAAAATTCGCGCGCACTGTTTGTCTGGAGTTTTTCGGACAGGCACGTGATGCGATCCCGAGTATCGTCGAGATTAAAGATTATCTGGATGGTGAAACCAAAAAAGGCGGCGCTATCCTTGCGGGTCTTGAACATCTGGACGAACGCTATTTGCGGGCCGTCGGCTACACCACCAAATCCAAGCGCGGTGTCTTGCCCAAAATGGCATTGTTTGGCGATATCGTTGGCGATGACGAAAATGCCGTGGCGCAGGCTGCATCGGAAGTAATCCGTCTGGCCAATACGCGCGTCGGCGAAGGTTTTGTCGCCGTCAGCCCGGAAGCACGCAAAAAATTCTGGCTGGATCGCGCCAAGACAGCGGCGATTTCCAAGCATACGAACGCCTTCAAAATTAATGAAGACGTCGTGATTCCGCTTGATCGCATGGGTGAATATACCGACGGTATTGAGCGTATCAATATTGAATTGTCGATACAAAACAAGTTGGCGATGCTGGAGCAGTTGCAGCTTTTCTTTGGTAAGGGCAATTTACCATTAGGAAAAAGTGAGGACGCGGAAGGCGACGACATTTCCGCTGACGAATTATTGGAAGACCGCGTCGCGCAGGCAGTTACTTTATTTGCCGAAACGCATGCGCGCTGGACATATTTGCTGACGCAACTCGACAAGCCTCTGGTTGAGGCCCGCGATGAGCTGATTGCACTGGGCCTGGAAAAACTGGCTTTCGTATTTGATGAACGCCTACAGCGCCAACCGGATGCGACGGTATTCAGTATTGTGCAAGACCGGACTGTGCGCGTTTCCTGGAAAACAGAATTACGTGCGCATTTACGTCAGATTTTTACTGGTAGCGCATTTAAATTAATCATTGATGAATGTAGCGCAATTCATAAAAAAATCCTGCGCAGCCGCGTGTTCGTTGCGCTGCATATGCATGCCGGCGACGGGAATGTGCATACGAATTTGCCGGTCAATTCTGACGACTATGACATGCTGCAAGTCGCGCATCATGCCGTCGCCCGTATCATGGTTCTGGCGCGCTCATTAAATGGTGTTATTTCCGGCGAACACGGAATTGGCATCACGAAACTGGAGTTTCTGACTGAAGACGAAATCAAGGATTTCCGTTCGTATAAGCAAAGGATTGATCCGGAAGGGCGCTTCAATAAAGGTAAGCTGTTAAACCTGCCGGAATTCGCAGCGGATTTGCGC
>JAGWUK010000769.1 GCA_028868455.1 Burkholderiales bacterium
ATTCGTCGAGGAAATTCCTGGCATACACGTTGTTGGCGTCGCAGGAGACATCAGTCGCGCTTATCAAGAAATTATTGAAAGCGAAACTGACGCAATGATCCTTGATATACAACTTAGCGATGGCAACGGATTGCAGTTACTCAAAGATATCAAACAATTTAAACCGGCAATAAAAGTTATCGTCGTAACCAACCATGCAACAGAAGCAAATCGCATTCATGCAATACGTGCCGGAGCAGATGATTTCTTAGACAAATCTACGGATTTTGCTCTGATTCCAGACGTTCTTCATCGTTGGCAATAAACGAATTTCCAATAAATTATTTTCTCTTAAAAAGGGGATCACCATGACTTCAGCAGCGCTCTCTATCCGTAATTCAGGATCAGCTTCTATGCAAAAAAATTCATTCCCAGCAGTCTCTAATGAAGCCGGATGGCGCTGTCATGGCAACTTATGGTCAAACTTGCGTGAAGTTTGCGAGTTGCTACATATCCCCGCCCCTGCTGCGTCAGCGGACGAAGAAGTTTTATTCCAGCATGTCCGTTTTAAAGCTGGACAACGCGTCCACACAATTGGTCAAAATTTTGAAACCTTGTACATAGTGAATTCAGGTTTTTTGAAAACTGTATTAATTGACGAATATGGCAACGAACAAGTCCTGAGTTTTCCAATGAAAGGCGATTTACTTGGTATTGACGGCATTCATAATCAACACCATGCGTCAGAAGCAGTTGCTTTATCCGACTGCGACATTATCCTTTTGCCTTACCGTACATTTTCTGTATTAGGACGCACATACGCCGAGTTGGAACAGGCGATGTATAGCGTAATGAGCAGAGAGTTGGTGAGAGAACAATTGATGATTGGTATGCTTAGCGCACTTAGTGCAGAAGCAAAAGTAGCGCGCTTTCTGACCAATCTGGGCGAGCGATTCAGTCAACTTGGCTATTCAGGAAAATTCTTTAATCTGCGCATGACCAGGCATGAAATTGGTAGCTATCTTGGCCTGACATTAGAAACCGTTAGCAGAACTCTTTCGGCCTTTAACGAAATGGGTTTGATTAGCGTAGATCAACGTCAAATCGGCTTACTTGACGCAGCAGCGTTAAAAACATTGCGCCGACTTCCACCAACTAAGGGACGCAATAAAGTTAGCGAAAAAGTCAGCGAGAAAGTCTCTGCTCTCGTCGGCAAAAATTTAATGCCACAATGGGGTAAGGAAGTTGCTGTTGCACTCAATTAGTGTAAGCTAAGCAAGTAGTTGCACCGGTAATTTGAAATTTCTAGACACTATCATGGTGGCGGCTGTGCGTTTAAGTGCCATGTCGCCATCAGATTTATATAGGAGCAATGACATGACGTACAAAACCATACTTGTGCACGTTGATGAATCCGAACGCTCAGATTTCAGAGTAAAAATTGCGGCTGACATTGCGCGAGCAGACGAAGCGCATCTGATCGGCACGGCTGTCACTGGCGTATCCAGATTTATATATCAAGATGGAAATATTAGTGCCAGCGATCCGAATCTGACGATACACCTTAATTTTTTGAAAGAGCGTGCGGAAAGAGCTATTGCAAATTTTAATGAACGCGTCCAGAAAGTGGGTGTTTCTTCGTATGAAAGCATGATTGCCAATGACGAAGCTGGTGGTGGAATAGGGTTGCAGGCGCGCTACAGTGATTTAGTTGTTATTGGCCAAACCAATCGCGACGAACCATCTCCTTCAGTTTTGCCAGATTTCCCGGAATATATAGTAATGAACTCAGGCCGTCCTGTACTTATCATTCCATATGCGGGTGATTTTACCAGCGTCGCTAAGCGGCCTTTGATTTCATGGGATGCAAGTCGCGAAGCAACCAGAGCTCTTACAGACGCCATTCCATTATTGAAACGCGCA
>JAGWUK010000770.1 GCA_028868455.1 Burkholderiales bacterium
TTCTGCACCGATGATCGCAAATAAATAGGATTTAAAGTTTCTGTTCAGCGTGGAGAAGAAAATTTTTCCGCCGGGTTTAGCTAATTTTGTACAGGCTCTTATCACTGATGATGGATCTGGAACGTGCTCAAGCATTTCCATGCAGGTAACAACGTCAAATTGGCCTGCTTCGGATTCCGCCATTTCTTCTGCTGCTATTTTCAGGTATCTGACTGATATGCCGGACTCAAGTCCATGCAAATCGGCGACGGTTAAAGCTTTTTCAGACAAATCTATGCCTGTAACTATGGCACCTTTTTTCGCCATGGACTCGGCCAGAATTCCTCCACCGCACCCAACATCTATAACATTTTTCCCTGCCAGAGAGACTTGTTGATTAATCCATTCTAGGCGTAATGGATTGATTTCATGTAATGGGCGGAATTCTGAAGTGGGATCCCACCAGCGATGAGCAAGTTCGCTAAATTTTTGAATTTCAGCGGGATCGACGTTAGCTATTGACATAATGTTTGGCTGCGCTGGTTGTTATAAATGGACGAAAGAACGTATTGTAGGCGATCCATTTGCATATCGCATCACTATGCGGGCGATGTATTTGATTTGCCATTTGGACGGCATAAAAAAAGCCCCGCGTATGCGGGGCTTTTTAATCAAAGTCGGAACGTTGATTATTTCAGATTGCGTGTACCAACCACTTCGATTTCTACGCGACGGTTTTTGGCACGACCTGCGGCAGTTTTGTTATCTGCAACTGGTTGTTTTTTGCCTTTGCCTTCAGTGT
This sequence comes from Burkholderiales bacterium, assembly GCA_028868455.1. Classification (GTDB taxonomy): domain Bacteria; phylum Pseudomonadota; class Gammaproteobacteria; order Burkholderiales; family Burkholderiaceae_D; genus Undibacterium. The sequence continues at coordinate 782 of JAGWUK010000770.1, forward strand.
AAACGCGATTGGCTTCAATGCCTTTGCTGACCAAATACGATTTAACAGCTTCTGCGCGACGGATGGACAATTTTTGATTGTACGCATCAGTGCCAACGGAGTCAGTATGGCCGACAGCAATAACAACTTCCAGATTGATTGATTTCAATTTGGATGCCATGTCGTCCAGTTTGACTTTAGCTTCTGGTTTCAGAATTGATTTGTCGAAGTCAAAGAAGGCATCAGCTGCGAAAGTTACTTTTTCAGATGTTGGTGCTGGTGGCGCCATTGGTTTTGGTGCAGGCGCTGGTGCGGCAACTGGTGCTGGAGCAGGTGCTGGTGGCGCTGGTTTTACCAATGGAGCGTCGCAACCTGGAACTGCATCAGCAGGTGTCCAGTAGCCTGTACGCCAGCACAGGCCGAATGGATCACGTGCGATTACGCCACGACCATCTTGCACGTATGCGCTGTGTGGCTTATTCGCCATGATGTCTTGTTGTGCGGAAGCAGAAAAGGAAGCTACTGCGGACGCTGCGATAACGAGCTTGACTAAATTTTTCATATTTCTCCTCTCGGGTGAGATTATTACCGCAGATAAACTGCGCAAATGACTGCATAAAACCTGATATTAACACGCGCTTGATGACAATACTATTTCGTCACGTTGCCGCGCTGCTATTTAGCAATATTTTGCCATAGACGGAATTTTTCCGACGGGGATTGTTAAATCGATAAAGTCACACTTCGTTAAATTTGTCGCATATTGACAACAATTTTTTGTTTCATCTAGGGCGTAAGGGTGCTAGCGCTCATTTACGCCGAATTCTAGTGCGTTTAATTTTGCCTTGCGAGGCCACGACCTTCAATGACTACTCTTCGGTTCGGTGCCAGGCATTGATGTCTTTGGTTGATCGAAACATTGTCATCGCAAGCCTTAATTTGTTGTGTTTTCCCCATGCCCATCGTATCGATGTCGGCTGTGATGCCTTTGCTTTTTAAGTAACTTGCGACCGCTTCAGCACGTTTTTCAGATAATTTTTGGTTGTACCGATGGGTGCCAATTAAATCTGTGTGGCCGGTCACGACAATTAGATTTAATTTGGCGCATGCGTTAAGTTTGGGGAGTACTTCGTTATCAA
>JAGWUK010000771.1 GCA_028868455.1 Burkholderiales bacterium
ACAACATAATCTGCGCAGGCGCAAGGAATCTGCCTTTCCATTCGCATTTTGAAAATGCCATTAAAATTAGGACTTATACAAAATTGTTCCAGCAAGGTATAGCGACGAAGACCGTACGCGTCGTACGACGAGGAGCTATAACGCCGCCGGGGCGATCGCGTAAGTCCTAAATAATGGCCACATTCACATGCATACCTCACCATGACCGACAATTTGCCAGATATCAGAATTACCCTTGCAAAGATTCAGGATGCCAGCGCTGTTCTGGCGTTTGAAGCTGAAAACCGCGCTTTTTTCGAACAGTGGGTCGCTGGCCGCGGCGATGCCTACTATGATCTTTCTGCCGTCAAGACCAGTCTTGAACGGGCACAACACGCCGCGCAGATACAAAGCGAATTCCATTATCTGGCATGGGCCGGATCGGAAATTGTCGGTCGCGTGACCCTGCGCCATATTGAACGCGAGCATTTCAACAAGGCCGAGCTTGGATATCGCTTTAGTCAGCGCCATACCGGTCGTGGCTACGCGAGCCAGGCTGTCGAAAAAGTGCTGGAGCAAGCGTTTAAGGAATTGCGATTGTGGCGCGTCGAAGCCTCTGTGATCGAAAATAATCTGGGCTCGCGTGCCATCATGCGCAAAAACGGATTCCGTCAATATGGTCATGCACATGCCGCAGTCTTGCGACATGGAAAATGGATGGACTTGCTGCATTTCGAAAAACACGCAACGCCAGCTCCGCAAGGCAATTAGCAGTTGCTCATCCGCAGCCTGTCATCCGGATTATGCATTTCATCGCAATCCGGGTTACCTGACGAGCAATACAGGCGATACTGCGTCATCGTCAGTTTCATCGACACCATGTTCCACAAAAAAACAGGAGAAACCCATGCGTCGCGCCTTGCTATTGATCACAATCTTACTCAGCACTTCCGCTTTTGCCGATGAACAAACCCGCAACCTGGGCGGCTTCAAATCCATCCGCAGCAAGGGCGCTTACAGTCTGCTGGTGCAAGCTGGCAAAGCGCAGTCGATCACGATCAAAGGTAACGAAAGCTTTATCAACAGCGTCAAGACGGACGTATTTGGCGACGAACTGGTCATCTCCTCCAAAGAAAAACATTCCATACGCATCAGTGACGATGCGCAGGTTGTCGTTACTGTTCCTGAACTTGAACGTTTCAAAATGGAAGGTGCGGGCAAGACATCGCTGGAAAACATCAATGCGCCACGCTTTGAGCTTTCTTATGAAGGCGCAGGCATGCTGACTGTCGAGGGCAAAACCAAGTTCTTTACGCTGAAAGCAAAAGGTGTCGGTCTGGTTGATACCAAACAAATGCTGGCTGAAGATGTGCGAGTCAATGTCGAAGGTGTCGGCGCGGTGAGTGTCAACGCCAGCGACAAACTGAATGCTTCGGTGCAAGGCATTGGCACACTGACCTACTACGGTCATCCGCGCAGCATCAATAAATCGGTAGAAGGTATAGGCAGCGTGCGCGCCGGCGACTAAAGTTTTCTCCAAGTATTTACAACTCAATGCGACTCAACGCAATGCGGCCAGCTCGCGCAGAGCGATCAGTTCCGCTTCATCAAACCCTGCCATCCTGCGCGCCTCGTCATTAAAGGGGCCGCGCAGTTTCGGCGCATTGTATTGTTCTGCCAGACTGGCATAAGTCGCCAGCGGATCAAGTCCGCGTTGTTGACACAGATATTTATACCAATGGTTGCCGATCGCCACATGTCCGATTTCGTCGCGCAAAATAATGTCGAGAATGTCGGCAGCAGCACTATCGCCAGCCTGTCTTAATTTATCCCGGATGGATGGCGTCACATCAAGGCCGCGCGCCTCTGATGTTCTCGGCACCAGCGCTAGTCTGGCCAGCAGATCGCCCCTGGTTTTTT
>JAGWUK010000772.1 GCA_028868455.1 Burkholderiales bacterium
GCGCTGATGCCTTGGACATGCAATTCTTCGGTCAGCTCGCGGCAATGAATCTTGGTATTGCAAAAGGCGATGGTCGATACCGGCTGGTAGTGCCGCAATAAGCGGGCGACGGCGAAATTACGTTCTTCCGGCGTGACCAGATAAAACAACTGCTCGATATGGTTGGCCGCATGTTGCGATTCCACCTTGATCTCGACCGGATCGCGCAGCAATTGCTCGCTGGCGGCGCGGATATCGTCTGGATAAGTTGCCGAAAACAGCAGGGTTTGCCGACGCGGTGAACAGGCGGCGACGATCTGGTAAATGTCTTCGTAAAAGCCCATGTCCACCATGCGATCGGCCTCGTCCAACACCAGCGTCTGCACCGCATTCAACTTGATGGTGCCGCGGCTGATATGGTCGATCAGGCGACCCGGCGTGCCGACCACGATGTGGGCACCGTGCTCCAGCGAAGCAATTTGCGGGCGCATGGCCGTGCCGCCGCATAGCGTCAGTATCTTCACATTCTCAATGGCACGCGCCAGTCGCCGCAATTCGTTGGCAACCTGATCGGCCAGTTCACGCGTCGGGCAGATCACCAGAGCTTGGACGGCGAAATAGGTCGGATTTAGTTTAGCCAGAATCCCCAGTCCGAATGCCGCTGTTTTACCGCTGCCGGTTTTTGCCTGAGCAATCAGATCGCGCTGTTGCAGGATCACTGGCAGACTTTCCGCCTGAATGGCAGTCATGTTCTGGTAGCCGAGGCTCTCCAGATTGGCCAGCATCGGTGCCGACAGTGGGAGGGAATGGAAAGCGGTGGAGTCGGACATGGGATTCATTTCTGTGGAACGGTGGTGTAACAGTGGTGAAAATGGGGCAGCGATTTTGCCAGATTGCGCGCAGAGGAATGCAGGTGATGCCCGGACGCGCAAGTCTTTTGAATAATGCCGGTATTGTAGGGCATGGCAGCCCATGTGGCTGAATTGAATTCGGTCCTGCGGTGGTGATGGCGGCAGCCGGTGCCGCCATCACCGGCTTACGTGGAAGAGGTTTAACGGATTTGTGCAGTGAGCCAGGCCGCAAGATACAGGCCGATGCCGAATACTGTGTGTGTCATCAGGCTGCGCAAACGTGCTTGTGCCGGTTGCGGCGTTTTGGATGCGGCGATGCCTGCGCCCATGCCGGGCTGCATGAGCAGGAATGGCAGAGCCACGCTGACAATGCCGAAAGCAATAGCCGGAGCCGGACTAGGCTGACGCGCCCAGTTCAGTCCTGCCAGATTTACCAGGATGGTCGCAAGTAAAATTCCGCTTGTGTAATGCGTTATCCATCCGAGCACTTTTTCTCCAGGCACCGGAGATGCTGCAGCAATACTGGGATGGCTAAAACGCCCTTGCGGAAAATGACCGACCCAGCGCCCGACCATCGCCCAGTTCAGCGATGCGATGCCGAACACGTGCTTAAGCAATTGTGCCCAGATATCCATCACCAGCGTTGCGCCTATGCCTATCCCCAGAATCCTGAGTATCCATTCGGTTGTTATCTGCATGTCTGACTCCTTTCAAAAAATGAAAACAAAAACCCATACAAAATGCGCTTTACAGCGCATTTTTTTTCTTGAAACCCTTATGAAATAAGCGAATGTAAATTGGCTTATCGGAAGAAATGGGAAAACCGGCTTTTTTGCTCTGGTTATCCGTCCAACTTTTCGAAGTGCCGGGACAGCAGCAATAAAGCGGCGCTCAGCAACAGGCTGGCTGCTGCCAATAAAACCGGCAGCGTAAAATTGTCGGGGTGCCCCAACCAGCCAACCAGCAAGGGGCCGGCGATTTGTCCGCTGCCATAAAACATCGTGATAAAACCAATACGTCGCGTACTGGTTTGCGGATCCGGCGAGCGCGCCAGCCATTGCGCCAGT
>JAGWUK010000773.1 GCA_028868455.1 Burkholderiales bacterium
TCACTACCCTAAAAAATAAATACGGGCCGGTCATGTTTTTCCAGTCTGGTCCAGAAAATCCTCAGGCAAATGCTCCATGCGGATTTCGTTATCCGGCCCGGTCATGACAATGGCGGTGCGCAGCAGGTTGCTGAGCTGGCGGAAATTGCCGGGCCAGGCATGTTGCCGAAACAATTGCATGATGTCCGGTGCGATCCGATACATGTTGCCATTGCCTTCGGCCAGCAGCAATTTTTCTATGACGACATCGAGGTCGCTACGTTCACGCAAAGGCGGCAATTTCACGACGAGGCCGTTGAGCCGGTAATACAGATCGTCGCGGAATTCGGCGCGGCCTATCATTTCACGCAGATTGCGATTGGTCGCACATATCAGGTCGACATTCACGGGGATGGACTTGGTGCTGCCTAGAGGCGTGACCATGCGCTCCTGCAATACCCGTAACAGACGTGCCTGCAAGTTCAGCGGCATGTCGCCGATTTCGTCGAGAAACAGCGTGCCGCCGTTGGCTTGCAGGATTTTCCCCAGGCTGCCTTTTTTGCGCGCACCGGTAAACGCTCCCTCTTCGTAACCGAATAATTCCGATTCGATCAGCGTCTCCGGAATCGAGGCACAGTTGACCGCAACAAACGGCCCGGTCTTGCGCGGTGAGTCGTTATGAATTGCCTGCGCCAGCAACTCTTTGCCAGTACCTGTCTCGCCAGTGATCAGGATAGAAATATCTCGCCCGATAACTTTCTTGATCTTGTCGATCGCCTTCGCCAGTTGCGGGTCACCAGTGTCGAGATAACGCAGGCTGGACAAGCGCGATTTTTTCTCCTCGTCTTTGGTTGGCGGCACCGGTGCAGAGCGGCTGTTGTCGAGCACATGCTGGAAATGCTTGTCTGGCAAACGCACATTGCTGCATCGCGCATAGACGCGTACGCCATTGTGCAAGGACAAATACAGCAAACCCGGATCAGCAGTGCGATGGTGATCCATCAACGCCGAAATCGGCAAGCCAAACAAAGAGCTGAAGGTATGCGTCTGCAAGGCATTCAGCGACAGACCAAACTGGAACAAGCCGCTACGGCTGGCCGACAGGAAACGTCCATCCGGCGTAAAGCAGGCGATGCCTTCCATCAAGGTGCCGAGAAACTCTGGACGGCTGTGAAAGCGCAGGGTAATCGCGTTTTGAAACGAGGCCGTGAACAGCTGGTTTTCTATCATCTGCGCTGACATACGCACCAGCGCCATCGTATGGCGATGAAAATTATGCTGGTCGCCCGTCACATCCAGTACGCCAATGACTTTGCCACTGACGTCGAAAATCGGCGTCGCCGAGCAAGTCAGAAAGCTGTTCGCTTCGAGATAATGTTGATCGGCATGGACGATGGTTGGCGCCTGTTCGGCGATGGCCGTGCCGATGGCATTGGTGCCCTTGCTTTTTTCTGACCACGCGACACCGCGGCTCAACGCAACGCGGTTGGCTTTTTCCAGAAAGTCGGCATCGCCCAGGGTATGAATGATGAGCCCGTTCACATCGGTCAGGATCACCATGTTATGGGTATTGATGATCTGTTCGTACAAGGTTTCCATGACTGGCACTGCGTGCTGATGCAGTACGCGGTTTTGTTCCAGCAAGCCGGCCAGGTCGCTGCTGCCCAGCGGCGCATAATCCGGTGCAGCACTACGCGGAATACCGTAGCGCGCTGAACGTTCATGGGCTTGTTCTATGATCATGCGATCAGAAGAAGCAGGAATCACGCCATGCCCGCGCTGGGCTTGCCCCAGCAAAACAGAGGTATCTCGACTTTGCATTGTTGGTCTCCTGCAACTTTGCCATGATTCGTCTACGCCATGCTATGTGTGCATTTTTTTTGGCGTCGTTTTATGCGTTTGCGCTTA
>JAGWUK010000072.1 GCA_028868455.1 Burkholderiales bacterium
CCCATAAATTTTTAACGGCAGTTAACTGCTCTCTAGCAGTTGCCAATGCGCCTGCCGCAATTTGGCCATAGTTTTTTTGATCGTAATCAGTAGGAACCTGATTATCCAACTGATAGGCTTTTCTGATGCGCGCCACAAAAGGGGTGGGATCTTCAACCAGCGCAAGAAAAAATAAGGCGTCTCTGAGCAAACGTTCCGGGATTGTGCTGACTCCCTCAACCAAACGACGTATCTGCAAATTAATACGACCAAAAATTTGTTTTACAAATTGTTGGTTATCGATCGCACCATGTGCAACGGCTTCGACAAATGCACGCATGACGACCCAAAAGGCACGTGCTTGTGAGTTACTTTGACCACGTTCGATTTCACCAATTAAATCGTGCATGGACTGCATAGCGACATGCTGCTGATCCTTGCTTTTGCCAGTCAAAACCGTCAACAATAGTTTCTCAAACCGCTGACGTAAATCTATGTAATTTACCGGTTCAATTTTTCCTGCTGTCAATAACTCCGGTAATTGTTCTTTGGCCGACAACGACGGAAAAAATAAATCCGCAGGATGGATACGCTCGGCACCTTTGATCTCTAACAGCGCCCGATAGTAAGGAAACAAACGCACAGGTTGATGCGGCGCTCCAGAAAGCAAATCCTCCAGATAACGCAGCACCGCGTGAAACGCGTCAACGATGACGTCCACATTGGCCTGCGTCATTTCAAGTTGATTCGTATGGAGGCGCTCCAGTAATTCTTCTATAGTTTCTGTGACGATAGACACACCGTCAATATCGACGATTTGCAATGCGCCGTGCGCCTGATGCAAATAACTTTTGGCATGCAATAAAGTCGTTGACCTGGATTCGGCATCCTGTGTAAGTGCTTCATTGAGCAACTTACCTGCATTACTGATAGCCTCACGCACTTCTCCCATTACCCAGGAAAGTGGTCCGATATCGAACTGCTCCTGGGGGGAATGTGGTGAATTTGAAAAATCGGATGTCATGCGTGCTCCGCAAACTCAAAGAGTGACGAACCGGGGTGCGTCACTGTACAAATAGGATAGGGTTGTCGATGCACAACCCAAAGCTGGAAAATCAGGCGGCAACCCGGAATCGAGAAACCGAGTTTTTGAGTTCTTCCGCCAGCATCGACAATTCCTTAATCGATTCCGCCGTTTGTTGAGTACCATTCTGAGTCTGTTCAGTAATCGTCAAAATGTGCTGGATATTTTGTGCAACACCATTGGCCGATGTCGCTTGCTGTTCTGTTGCAAGCGAAATGCCTTGAATCAGTTCCGCCAGACGATTCGAAACGCTACGAATTTCAGACAACGCAGTACCAGCCGCATCAGAAAGTTTTGCCCCCTCTACCACACCCTGCGTCGATTTTTCCATCGCAGCAACGGCATCATGTGTATCGGTTTGAATCGTACGAACCAGCGCACCGATCTGTTTAGTTGCTTCCGCCGAACGTTCCGCCAGTCGCTGCACCTCTTCCGCAACAACGGAGAAGCCTCGTCCCGCCTCACCGGCAGACGCTGCCTGAATCGCCGCGTTCAGCGCAAGTACGTTGGTTTGTTCAGTAATATCAGAAATCAGTTCTGTAATTTCACCAATTTCTTGTGAAGATTCACCGAGACGTTTAATACGCTTGGATGTTTCCTGAATTTGCTCGCGGATTTCATTCATACCCTTGATGGCATTTTCCACCGCGTGCGCACCTTGCTCCGCCGCTGCCACAGACTGACGCGCAACTTCGGCCGATTCATTCGCAGAACGTGAAACGTCGGTAATATCGGCCGCCATCGTCAAAACAACCTGACCTGCGTCCGAGATTTCTCGCGATTGCTGCTCAGAAGCGTCCAACAAGTCATTCGAAATATTTTGCGCCTGTGTCGACGCCGACGTAACCTGTTCTGCGGTCATCGTCACACGACCTACCAGCCCGCGCAACTCTTCCACCGTATAGTTAACCGAGTCAGCAATCGCTCCCGTGATGTCTTCAGAAACAGTCGCCTGCACAGTCAAGTCACCGTCAGCAACTTCTTGCAACTCATTCATCAGGCGCAAAATAGCGGCCTGATTCATATCATTTGCAGCTTTCGCTTCCTCTTCCTGTTTCTGCGCTTGCATCATTTGAGCCGCAGCTTCGAGTCGGCGTTCATTCGCTTCTTTTGCACGATTACGACTATCTTGCAGCAGTACCAGAGCAATACCGACCGCAGCCAACAACGCCGTCGCAGCGGAAACCAGCATCAGCCAAAAATACAGGCTGGAGGAATCCTGTTGCTCAGAATACGTTTTTTGCAGTTTAGATAATTTGTTTTTCAGATCTTCATTTTCATTAAACAGCAATTGCTCTGATTGTTTTGCAGCAATGAAGTTTTGCAAATTGCCAAGAATACTGGAAACGGAAACCTGATAATCGGCAAATGTCTTTTGCAATTCAGTCAGCTTATCGCGCGTATCGGCATCTTTGGTCATCGTCAGGCGCAATACATCGCTACCTTTAAGAAATCCTTCAACCAGATCGCGGAAGGTATTGGTATCTTTACCCAGCAAAAATGCGGTTTCCGGATTAACACCTTCTGAAGTCAGGAATTCATTCGCACTACGACCCAACCTTTGTGTCAACATCACCAACTGGCCTGCTGCATTAATTTCGCGTGCTGATCCACCACCTTGAACTTTGAGCGTCGAAATTTGTTCTGTCAGTTCCAGTAATTGCGGTGACAAAGCATTCAGTTTTTGTAAAGTTTGCCCGAAACCCGTCAATTCTTTGCGACGCAAAAGAATCGTTTCAGCCGCCTTGTCAGAATTTTTCCAGGCTTTCTGTGTATCTTTCAAAACGGGTTCCAATGTCGAATCCGCTTTATCAACTTTGCGCCCCTGATAATTTCCGCCGTTCAACAGAATATTCAGGTCGGAATTCATTTCCTTACGGCTGTCTTCCAGCTGTTTAAACGCTTCGACGTTACCCTGAATCGCATTAGGAGCCGCTTTACCGATACGCTGGGAGTGCATCAGTGCTTCACCGGCAATTTGAGCCTGAGTAGAAATCAATGCTGATTGACTGGCGTTCAGATAAACGAACAAGGCACCCACGGCCAAAGCAACGGCCATCAGAATGGACAGAATGCGCATCTGCTGTTGCAAAGACATTCGGCCAATCAAAGGCAAGCGAATATCTCCGCCTTTTTCCAGCGCGTCGCCGATAAATGTCGCATCCGCGTGCGTTTCAGTTTTTGCTTTTTTTACCTCGGCAGCCGACTGCTCTTTGGCTTTCTGTGTATCTGAGGACGGTGTCAACATTTTGACATTGCTTGCTTCTTCAACTTCAATCGAATCAGCATTTCCAAACGGTCTTGCAGTTGCGTCTGCTCCGTCAACTTCCGCATCTTCTTTTCCCTTGGACAAGAACGATAGTTTAAATGCCATTACTAAGTCTCCTAAACGATTGAAAAGCTATCAGTATTGCTTTGTACAGCATTCTGACTATAAACCTATCTGCAAAAAATCATTGTCCTGCACCAAAGTTGCCAGGCTCAGTTCAAACCAAAAATTACCGTCACGATCGCGATATTGCCTTGGTAACCAAGGTTTTTCGTCCTGAGCGCCACTCACAGAAGAAAACTCTTCCATTTCAGCGACGTCACGCAGTCCCAGCACCTGCGATACTAATAGTCCGCTATTGAATGCCAATCCTGGTGCGAAAGCGACGATACGGCAAGAAGTATCCTGCTTCGTAGCATCACGCCCTTGAAAACGTGGCAAATCCACGACGCTGGTCAAATTACCCCGGATATTCGACAAACCAACGTACCAGTCTCTCGTCAAAGGTACTTTCGTCAACGTTCCAACGCTGACAATCTCACCAGCCTCACGCAGATCAAGCAAATATCGCACCTGACCAACCATGATGCCCAATTGGCTAAGTTTGGTATAACCGCCGCGCTGCGCCGCTTGCATGCGTTCAACCAGCTGGGATTGAAATTCGCGCAAACGCGTGCGTCTAACACCGCTATCTGCTTTCACCACTTCAAGATTTGTTACTACTGCGTCGCTCAAAGTCTGGGTCATGAGGCAATCCGGAAAGGGCTGAAAAACGTAAGAAAAATAAACGATCGGCGATACACTCAACCGAGTGCTGAAATTTTTGCCAATAATTCTTGCGGATCAATTGGCTTGACCAAATAGTCACGTGCTCCTTGACGCAACCCCCAGATACGGTCAGTTTCCTGATTTTTACTTGTACAAATAATCACAGGTACGTCTTGCGTTTCCGGATCACGTGCAATTGCGCGCGTGATCTGAAAACCGTTTTGACCTGGCATCACAACGTCCATCAATATCAGTTGTGGCTTATCGGCCTTAATTTTCGATAAAGCTTCTTCGCCGTTTTCGGCAGTTGAAACGGAAAACCCGTTTTTCACCAACACATCCGTTAAAAAATAGCGTTCCGTTGGCGAATCGTCTACTACCAGAATTTTTTGAATAGCCATTTTGTCTATACCTCACATTTAACTGAATTATTCAACGTTTGACGTCGAAGTGTAATTACGCACAGTCTTGAGCAGACTATCTTTTGTAAATGGCTTGGTCAGATATTCATCCGAACCAACCATCGCGCCACGCGCTCTGTCAAACAAACCGTCTTTGGATGACAGCATGATTACCGGTGTATCTCTGAATTTCGCGCTCTTTTTTATCAAAGCACATGTCTGATACCCATCCAGTCTCGGCATCAAAATGTCGCAAAAAATCAGATCCGGATGAGAATCGTTGATTTTGGAAAGTGCATCAAAACCATCTTCTGCCAGAACAATTTTATAACCTGCTTGCCCAAGAAATATCTCTGCTGAACGACGTATCGTGCTGCTGTCATCAATCACCATGATTTTCAAGTTCTCGTTGCCTGATAACACTGACATAAATCATCTCTTCCCGGCAGAATTAAAGTCACATATCACTGTAACAAAAAATAGCACTTTTGCGCTTTTTTTCCCTTAATAAACATCCTACACTACAAAAAATGGTTATTTTTATCAGATTACGACCATTTCAAAATCTTCTTTTCTTGCGCCGCATTCAGGGCACGTCCAATTCATGGGCACATCATCCCATCTTGTTCCGGCAGGAATCCCCTCTTCCGGCAAGCCTTGCTCTTCGTCATAGACCCATCCGCAGATCAGGCACATCCAAGTCTTGTATTCCACACTGACAGCACCATTATCACTCACGACTAAAACCCTTCAATCAAGTAAAATATTAAAACTGCGGCAAAACTTTCTCTTTTCAGACATTCCGATTTTCAACAGTATTCGGCATCTTTGTCGAAAGTTCAGCGAAGTCAGCTATATTAATCTACCAAACGTGCAAAACCAAATTTCTCCCCTAGTCCTGAGCTTCGGCGCCTCTGATCCTGTTGCTGCGACTGGCTTACACGCCGACCTGGCAACTTTTGCCGCCATGGGTTGTTACGGGCTGCCCGTGATGACCGCTGTTCTGACTGGTGATACGGCACAAATTGACGATATTCATCCATTGGATGCCGATCTGGTCAATGAACAGGCGCGCACAGTGCTTGAAGACATGGCAGTTGTCGTATTTAAGGTCGGCCAGGTCGGCAGCGTAGAAAACGTCACCGCTATTGCTGAAATAATTTCAGATTATCCTGAGCTCCCGTTTATTCTGGATCCGTTCAACGCAGCGATTATTGAACAGGGGCCGGAAGCAGAAGATCTGGTTTTATCGATTCGCGAACTGCTGATACCGCAAGCGACACTTTTACTGATTTCGTCCGTTGAACTGTCGCGCCTTGCCGAAACTTGGAAAGAAAATGGCGACATGGATGATGTTACGGCCGATGTCATGACGCTGATCGACTCAGGCTGTGAATACGTTTTCGTTACGGGAACGCACAGCGAAAATGGCGAAGTCGCCAATACCTTATTTAATGACTCAGGCATAGTCCGCAGTGACCGTTGGCAGAGGCTCGCAGGCACACATGCCGGAGCAGGATCAACGCTGTCTGCGGCGATTGCTGCGTTACTCGCAAACGGACTGGAAATTCCGGAAGCCATTCTTGAGGCGCAAGAATTTACGCATGCTGCATTGAGTCACGCCCAACGATTGGGAATGGGGAAACTAATACCTGACCGCTATTTTTGGGCAAGAGAGCCAGAGTAAATCTCTGCTTGCCCCATCCGAATTCGACACGCTACCTGTGTTTTCCAACTAACGACTACATTGAATAACTCCTACCATGTCAGATAAAAACGATTTACTGTTCGCCCGCGCACAAAAAACCACGCCTGGCGGTGTTAATTCTCCTGTGCGGGCATTTCGCTCAGTTGGCGGGACGCCTCGCTTTATTTCGCGCGCAAACGGTCCCTATTTTTGGGATGCTGAAGATAAACGCTACATCGATTACATAGGCTCGTGGGGTCCTGCCATCGTTGGTCATGCTCATCCGGAGGTCATTCTTGCGGTACAAGAGGCTGCGGCGCGCGGACTGAGTTTCGGTGCGCCGACCGAAGGTGAAATCGATATGGCCGAAGAAATCTGCAAATTGGTTCCTAGTGTCGAGCAGGTTCGTCTGGTTTCCAGTGGAACCGAAGCCACGATGAGTGCATTGCGTCTGGCTCGAGGAGCGACGCGACGCGACAAGATCATCAAATTTGAAGGTTGCTATCATGGTCATGCAGATTCCCTGCTGGTTAAGGCTGGCAGTGGTTTGCTGACGTTTGGCAATCCGACATCTGCCGGCGTGCCTGAAGATTTCAGCAAGCATACGCTGGTCCTCGACTACAACAATTGCGAGCAGCTAGAAGAAGTATTTAAGTCTGTCGGTGAGCAAATTGCCTGCGTCATCGTAGAACCTGTCGCTGGCAATATGAACCTGATTCGCGCTACCCCGGCATTTTTGCAAACCATGCGACGCCTCTGCACCGAGCACGGCAGTGTCTTGATTTTCGATGAAGTCATGTGCGGATTCCGTGTGGGTCTGCACGGCGCTCAAGCTCTATATGGTGTTCAGGCCGATCTGACTTGTCTTGGAAAAGTTATCGGCGGAGGTCTGCCTGTTGCTGCATTTGGTGGCCGCGCTGATCTGATGGCGCATATGGCACCTATCGGCGGCGTGTATCAGGCTGGCACCTTGTCAGGTAACCCGGTTGCTGTCGCCGCCGGCATGACCACCTTAAAATTGATCCAGCAAAAAGGATTCTACGAGCACCTATCTGCGCAGACCCGCAAATTGGTTGACGGGTTATCAGCGATCGCTCAAGAGGTCGGCGTGGATTTTTGTGCGGATGCAGTCGGCGGTATGTTTGGTCTGTACTTTTCGAAAGAAATTCCGGACTCTTATGCAACAATGATGGCAACCGACAAAGAGAGATTTAACCGTTTCTTCCACCTGATGCTCGATTCTGGCGTATACCTTGCGCCATCGGCGTTTGAAGCAGGCTTTGTGTCTGCCCAACATGATGATGCTGTTATCGATGCCACGCTCAGTGCAGCCAAACACGCATTTACGCAACTTTGATGAAATACTCAAGATAAAAACGCTTTATTCATGCGCCTTTACAAAGCAAATGCTCCTGAAAGGCGCATGAAATAAGCGGAATCATATTTAAATCCGGAAATTCACCTTTTCACCGCGCCCGTCCAGCCGAATGCTGGCATGGGGCAATGGGGTTTCGCTGATAATTTTTCCTCTGCGCAAAACATAACGACGCACTGACTGCAGCCGGATAGCTTCAATACTGCTTCCGGCATCCAGAATAACCAGATCGGCATTGCAACCCGGATGCAAGCCATACCCATCCAACGCCATGATGCGTGCTGGCACTTCTGTAACGGCCTGAAAACATTGCTGCATCGCTTGCTGACTGGTCATCTGCGCGACGTGCAATCCCATTTTTGCCACTTCAAGCATGTCACCCGATCCCAGGCTGTACCACGGATCCAGTACGCAGTCATGACCGAATGCAACGTCGATGCCCGCCGCCAGCATTTCCGGCACCCGCGTCATCCCGCGCCGCTTCGGATACGTATCATGTCGCCCTTGCAGCGTAATATTGATGAGAGGATTCGCTATCGCAGCAACTCCTGCTTCACGCATCAGCGGAAGTAGTTTGCTGACGTAATAATTATCCATGGAATGCATGGACGTTAAATGTGATCCGGCTACTCTGCCGTGCAATCCCAGTCTTTGCGTGTGGAACGCCAAAGTTTCTATGTGGCGCGACATCGGGTCGTCCGACTCATCGCAGTGCATATCAACCTGAAGCCCCTTTTCCGCTGCAAATTCGCAAAGCAATCTGACCGATTCGGCGCCCTCGGCCATGGTTCGCTCAAAGTGTGGAATACCACCGACCACATCGACGCCCATGGCAATGGCGCGCCGCAAATTGGCCATAGCGGTCGGACTTCGTAACACGCCATCCTGAGGAAAAGCCACCAATTGCAAATCCAGGTAAGGTGCGACTTTGCGCTTTACTTCCAGCAGCGCCTCAACCGCCAGTAAACGGTCATCGCAGATATCGACATGCGAACGAATCGCCAATAAGCCTTTTGCTACCGCCCAGTCACAATAGTGCATCGCGCGTTCAATCAATGCTTCTTGTGTCAGGACGGGCTTTAATTCTCCCCACAATGCAATGCCTTCCAATAGCGTCCCGGATTGATTTACTCTGGGTAATCCATAACTCAGTACTGCGTCCATATGAAAGTGGACATCGACAAAGGGGGGCGTCACCAAATTACCGGCCGCGTCAATTGTTTCGTTAGCGTTGACTGGCAATTGTTTGCCGACTTGCTGAATTCGCCCTTCAGAAATGGCGATATCCATTCCCGTACTACCATCTGGCAAATTGGCGTTGCGAATGATGAGATCGGTCATGCAAATTCCTTTTTTTTGAAATACAAATATTTTTACTGAGCCAGCCATCCTGCGTCATAATCTTGCCACAGAAAGGCAGGAATTTTATGGCAACAATGAAGCAAGTCGCAGAGAAAGCACGCGTTTCCACCACCACGGTTTCTCATGTTATCAACAACACCCGCGTGGTCAGCGAAGACGCTCGCGAACGTGTGCTTTCGGTGATTCAGGAACTGCGCTACATTCCCAGCGCTGTTGCCCGTAGCCTGAAAAACGATAGAACACATACTATCGGAATGATGATTCCGAATAATTCCAACCCGTATTTCGCCGAAGTCATTCAAGGAATAGAGGATGCCTCATTCAAACTCGGCTACAACATTATTCTTTGCAACTCCTACGACGACCCGAAAAAGCAGGCGGCGTACATTCGCGTACTAATGGAAAAACGGATTGATGGACTGATCCTGGTTTCATCAGGATCCGATGAAGAATTGACGCAACTGCTGGCGGACGAAGGAATTCCAAAAGTGTTAGTCGACAGGGAAGTCAGCGGTGTCGTAGCCGATTTTATAGAAGCGGATCATGAACAAGGCGGTTACGAAGCCACGCGCTATCTGACTGGAATCGGACACAAGCGCATTGCCTGCGTGGCCGGACCAGAGACACTGTTACCAAGTGGTGATCGTGTCGCGGGTTACCGTCGCGCACTGTCGGAAGCGGGTTTGCCATTTCGCCCAGAGTATCTGGTGCATAGCGACTTTACCAGTCAAGGTGGATTTAATGCTTTCCAGCAGTTACTGGCCTTACCAGAACGTCCAAGCGCCATCTTTGCCAGCAACGATCTGATGGCGA
>JAGWUK010000073.1 GCA_028868455.1 Burkholderiales bacterium
TATTTTTATTTTTAAATCAAAGACTTAAGGTGATCTCCATCGGTTTTTCACAAGCTTGTCCACAAAAATTGTGCAAAAAGGCAGAGTTATCCCCGGATACCCTGATGAGATTTTGTATAAATAATAATAAAAATAGGCGAAATCTATTAATTGAGCGATTTGCCTGTTTTTTTGGCAGTTGATACTTTGCGATACAAATCAGATACTTAGGTGCCATTCATGGGGTTCTGCACAATCTTGTCCACAAAATTTGTGCAAAACAATGTGATTTATCCACATCAGGCTGGATTTGCTTAAATATTTGGCAAAACTCTTGCCTGGACCTGTTTTGCCTAAATTATTGGCATCAAGGTAATTATTAATAAAATCAAAGGCTTAAAGAATTTCCAGCTATTTTTGCACAATCTTGTCCACAAAAAATGTGCAGAAAAATGCGGAATAAACTAAAAAAGTTGCATTGAATTAACTATTTTGGCTTGCTTAAATCTTGGGCAGATAGATTTAAATCAATAAAATCAACAACTTAAACTTTGTCCCCAAGTTTATCCACAGCTTTGCGCACAGTTTTTGTGTAAAACCCGGGATTTGTTCACATGGATGCATTCATCGCGGATAGCGGTGTGGTCGATCAGTTAACTCGGATTCATCGGATACTGCGTGCGATGTCTGGAGCAGCGAATATCACATCTTATCGAAGTGTTATTTTTTGACGTAGACCTTACAGCAAGAATTTGGAGGATTGATAAAATATTAGTATCTTATTAATGCCTTATTAACGCGTTACTCTTGCCCCTGAACTGACAAAGCGCTACATTGCGGGGTTGGATTTCCGAACCTTCAAGGAGCTAATTTGTTCGCCATCATTCAAGCCGCAGGCTGGCCTATTTATCTTTTGCTGATTGCCTCCGTGATCGCGCTGACTTTGATTATCGAGCGCAGTTTGTCGTTGCGCCGGCGCCGTATCTTGCCTCCCACCTTGCTCGATGAAGTGATACGCGTGTATCACGCCGGTAAAATCAAGCCGGAAGTGGTGGAACAATTGGCCAGCAACTCCCCGCTGGGTAGAGTTCTGGCAGCAGGATTGCGCAACGTCAGTGCGCCGCGCGAGGTCATGAAAGAGTCGATCGAAGAAGCCGGCAGTGCCGTGGCGCATGAGCTTGAGCGTTTTTTGACGACGCTGGGAACGATTGCTTCGCTGGCACCGTTGATGGGCTTGTTCGGTACTGTCGTGGGGATGATAGAAATTTTCGGTTCGCAAAATGCAACCGGCGCAAATCCTGCGCAATTAGCGCATGGGATTTCCGTAGCGCTGTATAACACCGGGTTTGGTTTGATGATTGCGATGCCGTCCATGGTGTTTTATCGTCATTTCCGCGCGCTGGTGGACAGCCTTTTGGTGGATCTGGAGCAGCAAGCCGTGAAATTTGTCGATATCGTGCATAGCGCCAGGAAGTAATCATGAATTTTCGTAAAGGCCAGGGCAGGGAAGATCCTGAGATCAACCTGATCCCATTCATTGACGTGTTACTGGTTATTCTGATTTTTTTGATGGTGACCACGACCTATAGCCGTTTTACGGAGTTGCAAATTACTTTGCCGACCGCCGATGCCGAAAAGGCGCAGGACAAGCCGAACCAGATCGATATCGGTATTGATTCTCAGGGCCATTACAAAGTGAACAACCAACCGGTATCGTTTCTGGATACGGCAACGTTGGCAGAAGACCTGAAAAAAGCATCTGGCGAGATGCGCGATCCTGTGGTCATTATCAACGCCGACCGGGCGACGACGCATCAGTCCGTGATCGATGTGCTGGAGGCGGCGCGCATTGCCGGACTTGCCAAAGTCACGTTTGCGGCACAGGCATCGGCAAAATAGGGTTCACAATACGCGCTCAATTCTCGCTATTTTTTAAAAAATTGGGAGTATTTAAGTTTTTCTCACTGAAGCCCGCATAGATATTGCGTTATTCGTTGAATTTTGTATGTACTGGAGGGGAGTATGATTGCTCCCCGTTTTTTTGTCCGGCTTGTTTATGCGATCTCTGATTGAATCTTTCTTCTTACGCGCCTGGCAAAAGCGGGGGCTGATAGCCTGTTTGTTGTGGCCGTGTTCCAAGCTATTCCAGCTGATCGTGACATTTCGCTTTGGCCTGTTTGTTTTGGGCTATAAGCAACAAACACGCCTTGATGTGCCGGTCGTGGTGGTTGGCAATATTTTTATTGGCGGCACAGGGAAAACACCGCTGGTGATTTGGCTGGTGCAGCAGTTACGTGCAGCCGGTTGGCATCCGGGTGTGATTTCGCGCGGTTATGCGGCCGAAGCAGAAAGTGTCGTCGCCGTCACTGCCGGATCGGCCGCGGCCGTGGTTGGCGACGAGCCCTTGCTGATCGCGCAACGTAGCGCTTGTCCGGTCATCGTCGGACGCAATCGCGTCGCCGCTGCGCAGCGATTGCTCGCAGAGCATCCCGATGTCGACGTCATTATTGCGGATGATGGATTGCAACATTACGCATTGGCCCGCGATGTAGAGCTGGTTTTGTTTGATCAGCGTGGTGCCGGCAATGGCTGGATGCTGCCAGCGGGTCCTTTGCGAGAACCGGTGCAACGTCGCCGCGATTTCACGGTGTTCAATGTCGGACAGGATGCCGCTGCAACGACAGCTTTTGGCGTTCCCGGGGACGCGGTGCGCATGCAATTGCAAGCTGCAGACATCTACGCACTGGCGGACGAAACGCAGCGCCGCAGTCTGGCGACAATAGGTGAAGAGCGCCTCTGCGCAGCTGCCGGTATTGGCAATCCGCAGCGTTTTTTTTCCATGCTGAGTGCGATGGGCTTGCGATTTGATGCGATGCCATTGCCTGATCATTACGCATTTACGTCAGCAACTTTTGCCGCCGTTGATGCTACTTGCATTCTGATCACGGAAAAGGATGCAGTAAAATGTCGTCAGATTGCGGCTTTACTGAATGATGCCCGTATTTGGGTTGTGCCCGTCGAGGCGCAGCTCGACGCCGGATTCGCTGCCGCCCTTATTCAAATGATTTCGGAGAAAAAGCATGGACGCACGCCTGCTTGATGTATTAGTTTGCCCTTTGTGTAAAGGCCCCCTGGTGTACGAAAAGACGCAACAGGAATTGATCTGCTATGGCGATAAGCTGGCATTTCCTATTCGCGACGATATCCCCATCATGTGGGCAGATCAGGCGCGGACTTTGACTGCCGACGAAATCGCTGCCAGATAAGGCGGAGTTGCATGAGTTTTATTGCAATTATTCCTGCCAGACTGGCTTCCAGTCGCCTGCCAAATAAACCTCTGGCGGATCTCGGCGGCAAACCGATGGTGGTCAGAACGGCGGAGCGTGCTTTGCTGTCAGGTGCTTCGGCCATCATGGTCGCAACCGACCACACTGACATCGTTGCAGCCTGCGAAGCCCATGGCGTCCCTGTGTGCATGACACGCAGCGATCATCCGTCTGGTACCGACCGTATCGCCGAAGTTGCTGCCAGCATGGGTTTGGCGGACGACGCCATCGTCGTCAATGTGCAAGGCGATGAGCCATTGATTGATCCATCCCTGATTGCTGCTACCGCTGCACTTGTGAACGCGCAGGTGCCAATGGCCACCGCAGCGCATCCTATTCATGATGTGCAAGACACTTTTAATCCCAATGTAGTCAAGGTTGTGCTGGATAAATTGGATCGCGCTCTGTATTTTTCCCGCGCGACGATCCCCTGGCACCGCGACGGGTTTGCTGTCAGTCGTACGCAATTACCGGACAACTACTTACCATTGCGACACATAGGTTTGTACGCGTATCGCAACGATTTCTTAAAAAATTACTCGAACTTGGCGATTTCGCCATTGGAACAAATTGAAGCGCTGGAACAATTACGCGTTCTCTGGCACGGTTACGCGATTGCCGTCCATGTCACAGCAAGCAGTCCTGCACCTGGCGTTGATACGCTGGAAGATTTGCAAAGAGTGCGACAGTTTTTTTGAAGAGTGCAATAAAATTGGCGAAGTAATGCCTGTTTTCATGGCAAAGCATCAAGAATCGCGGAAATTGTGGTAAGTTTCGTGAAAAGAAACTGTGCTTTACTATCAGAATAAGAAAAGCAAATACAGGTAGTGGGCCAGGGAAAAACAGAAACCAGCATGACATCTGACTGGCATGCGCAAGAATTCAAACTCGTCTTAGGAAATAAAATGCGTCTTATTTTGTTAGGAGCACCGGGTGCCGGTAAGGGTACTCAAGCCAACTTCATTAAGGAAAAGTTTAACATTCCACAAATTTCTACTGGTGACATGCTGCGTGCAGCGATCGCTGCCGGCACGACTCTGGGTCTGGAAGCGAAAAAAGTCATGGATGCCGGCGGCCTGGTTTCCGACGACATCATCATTGGCCTGGTGAAAGACCGTCTGAAACAGGATGACTGCAAAAACGGTTACCTTTTCGATGGCTTTCCGCGTACAACGCCGCAAGCCGACGCGATGAAAGAGGCTGGTGTCAATATTGACTACGTACTTGAAATCGATGTTCCAGACGAAGCGATTATTGATCGCATGAGCGGTCGTCGCGTGCATCCCGGTTCCGGTCGTTCATACCACGTCAAATTCAATCCACCGAAAGTCGAAGGCAAGGACGACGTCACTGGCGAAGAATTGGTGCAACGTCCTGACGACAAAGAAGAAACCGTCAAAAAACGTTTGTCCGTCTACCACGAACAAACCGAAGTATTGCTTAGCTACTACGGGAACTGGGCTAAGTCGGGTCAGCCTGGCGCACCGAAGTATCGCAAAATCGCCGGTGTTGGTCCGGTTGAGGAAATACGCGATAGCGCTTTTGCTGCTTTGTCAGAATAAAGTATCAAATGAAAGCGGACAAGATTGTCCGCTTTTTTACTGGTTTGCCCAGACCAGGCTTCTCCAAAAAAGGGTAACGAATAAGGTTGGCAGTACGCAGGTTTCATTGTTTTTGCAAATTGTGCTACGGATCGCGTTGACGTTTGCATCAATGAAGAATGGTTCTTGGTTTACTTTGTCGTCATCAGGCAGTGTGCGCTCACAAGGCAAACATGCCCATAACAATTGGAGGAGTCAACATGGCAGCAAGTCTGTGGTTTGTCATCGCATGTGGTGTCGTCGCCGTGCTCTACGGCCTGATTTCGCGAAGCTGGATACTTAAGCAAGATGCCGGGAACGCCCGGATGCAGGAAATCGCCTCGGCGATACAGCAAGGCGCGGCGGCGTATCTGGCCAGGCAATACCGGACCATCGCCATGGTGGGAGCTGTTTTGTTTGTCGCGATTGCCGCTGTGCCAGGTTTAGGGCTGATGACCGCAGCTGGCTTTCTGATCGGTGCTGTGCTCTCAGGGGCATGCGGATTTATCGGCATGAATGTTTCGGTCAGAGCCAACGTGCGTACCGCACAAGCCGCAACCAAAGGCATGAATGAGGCGCTGGACGTGGCGTTTCGCGGCGGTGCGATCACCGGCATGTTGGTGGTCGGACTGGGTTTGCTCGGCGTCACGCTGTTTTACTGGTTTTTGGCATCTTCCTCGTCATCACATGACGCAGCACACGGCATTTCGCAGCACGATGCGATCAAGCCTTTGATCGGCTTGGCCTTCGGCGCTTCTCTGATTTCAATTTTTGCACGGCTCGGCGGTGGTATTTTTACAAAAGGTGCCGATGTTGGCGCTGATCTGGTCGGTAAAGTCGAAGCAGGCATACCAGAAGATGATCCGCGCAACCCGGCGGTCATTGCTGACAATGTTGGCGATAATGTCGGCGACTGTGCAGGGATGGCCGCAGATTTGTTTGAAACCTACGTTGTCACCCTGATTGCCACCATGTTGCTCGGGGCACTGGTTGTTAGCAACGCAGTCACTGCGGCCATTACATACCCACTGCTGCTCGGCGGAGTTTCTATTCTTGCCTCGATCGTCGGTTGCTCTATGGTCAAAGCCAAACCGGGGAAGAAAATCATGTCGGCGCTATATACCGGTTTATGGTGGGCCGCCGGATTATCCTTGATCGGCTTTGCCGTCGTAACCTGGCAGGTCTGGCCGGATGAAGCCATGCGCGTAAAAATGCTGGGATCGACCGTGGTCGGTATCGTTCTGACTGGCCTGATGGTGTATATCACTGAATACTACACGGGAACGGATTTCAAACCTGTGCAGCACGTTGCGCAAGCGTCTACGACCGGACATGGCACCAATATCATTGCTGGCTTGGGGGTGTCGATGAAATCGACGGCATGGCCAGTGCTGGCAGTATGCGCGGCGATTCTGGTTTCGTATTCTCTGGCAGGCTTGTATGGCATTGCCATTGCCGCTACATCAATGCTGTCGATGGCGGGGATTGTCGTGGCTCTGGATGCCTATGGCCCGATTACGGATAATGCCGGTGGGATCGCCGAAATGGCCGAGATGCCGGCTTCAGTTCGCGCTATTACCGATCCATTGGATGCCGTTGGAAATACCACCAAAGCAGTGACGAAGGGATATGCCATTGGCTCAGCAGGTCTGGCTGCCCTGGTCTTGTTTGCCGACTATACGCATGCACTGGATTCTGTTGGAAAAAGTTCAACTTTCGATTTATCGAACCCGCAAGTGATCGTCGGCTTGTTTATTGGCGGTTTGATTCCCTATCTGTTTGCTGCGATGGCGATGGAAGCTGTCGGAAGGGCGGCCGGTGCCGTGGTGGTTGAGGTGCGCCGTCAATTCAAGGAAATCAAAGGCATTATGGATGGCAGCGGCAAGCCGGAATACGATAAAGCCGTCGATATGCTGACGACTTCGGCTATTAAAGAAATGATCTTGCCATCCTTGTTGCCTGTGATTGTACCTATTCTGGTCGGTATGTTGTTAGGGCCGGCGGCATTGGGCGGCATGCTCATGGGGACCATCGTGACAGGTTTATTTGTGGCAATTTCAATGACAACCGGTGGCGGTGCCTGGGATAATGCCAAAAAATACATAGAAGATGGGCATTTTGGTGGTAAAGGTTCAGAAGCTCATAAAGCAGCTGTTACTGGCGACACCGTTGGCGATCCGTATAAAGACACGGCCGGACCAGCCGTCAATCCGCTCATCAAAATTATCAATATTGTTGCATTGTTGTTAGTTCCATTGCTGCCAAATGTTGCAACGAATGCAAGCGCAGCCGCAAGTCATACCTTGTCTGCGCCTGTCGTACAAATGGGAGCGCCAACCGCTGGTATGACAGTGCCAGCACCTGTTGAGTCAGTATCGGCAAGCAAATAGACCATTTCGCTTTAATAAGGTGGTGGCAAGTCATGGCCACCACCTTTTTTCATTTTGAATCCGCAAATTATTCGATACAATGTTGAATGTATGACGTTTACGTAAACGTAATGTAATTGACGAACACAATCTGATCAACAAACGATAGTGAACCGGGAAAGAGACAAAAATGCAAATTCAAAATCATGTATTCATCATTACTGGCGGCGCGTCAGGTCTTGGTGCAGCAACTGCCAGAATGATAGTAGCTAACGGCGGTAAAGTCGTATTGGCTGACGTGCAGGCAGAAGCCGGGGAAAAATTGGCTGCCGAATTGGGCGGAAAATTCGTTAAATGCGACGTGACCTCCGAAGCCGATGGCAAAGCCGTGGTTGAGGCTGCGACTTCTATGGGTACATTGCGTGGTTTAGTGAATTGCGCGGGTGTTGCACCGGCCATCAAGACGGTGGGCAAAGATGGCCCGCACCCGTTGGACGTATTTCAACGTGTTGTGAATATCAATCTGGTCGGCACTTTCAATATGTCACGTCTGGCAGCCGATGCGATGAGCAAAACCGAGGCCAGTGAGCAAGGTGAGCGCGGCGTTATCATTAATACGGCTTCGGTTGCCGCCTATGATGGTCAGATCGGCCAGGCTGCGTATGCGTCTTCAAAAGCTGGCGTGGTCGGATTGACATTGCCAATGGCACGCGATTTGTCCCGTAACGGCATCCGCGTCATGACAATTGCACCAGGAATTTTCGAAACGCCGATGTTGTTAGGTATGCCGCAAGAAGTTCAGGATGCATTGGGTAAAATGGTTCCTTTCCCACCGCGACTTGGCAAACCGGAAGAGTATGCACATCTGTCGAAGACAATTATCGAAAATGTTATGTTGAATGGCGAAACTATCCGTTTGGATGGTGCAATCCGCATGCAACCGAAATAAGTGTTGTATTTGTCAGGTGGCGCAGACACACACTGCCCTGCAACATGACAATTAATTTCTGAGCTAATACACTAGGGCAAACAAAGGTTTGCCCTTTTTTTCGGGATGCGAATGACTAAAAATGCAACAACAGGATTGATTTTGACTGGCGGTGGCGCGCGGGCAGCGTATCAGGTCGGTGTGTTAAGCGAAATTGCAGCAATTTTAGTGGAGTCAGGATGGCAATCGGCTAGCAACCCTTTCGGCATCATTTGTGGTACTTCCGCAGGGGCGATTAATGCGACAGCAGTGGCTTGCGGCGCCGATAATTTTGGTGAAGCTGTGAGTCGTGTTTTACGTGTCTGGGAAAATTTTGAGGCCGCACAGGTTTACCGCTCTGATTCGTTCGGAGTCATGCGCTCTGGCGCGCGCTGGTTGTCACTCTGGTCGTTTGGCTGGCTATTGAATAAATGGCGTAAATCTCCACCGAATTCACTTCTGGATAATTCTCCGCTGGAAGATTTACTGAGCCGCATGTTGGATTTTTCGGGACTCGATGGTGCGTTGAGTAGCGGCAATTTACGGGCACTCGCCGTTACAGCTTCTTCTTATACTGCAGGACAGCATCTGACTTTTTATCAGACTTTGGCCGATATTGAACCTTGGGTGAGAAGTCAGCGATTGGCGCAAAGAGATTTCATTGGTGTCCAACATTTGCTTGCCTCATCGGCGATTCCCTTTATATTTCCGGCGGTTCCATTAAATTGGGGCGGTCGAATGGAATTTTGTGGTGATGGTTCTATGCGGCAACTTGCTCCGATTTCACCTGCAATTCATCTCGGCGCCAAGAAAGTTCTCATTATTGGTGCAGGGCGTTTAGCAGAACCGCCAATGACCACGATGGAAGTTGCGCGCTACCCCAGTCTGGCACAGATAGCAGGCCACGCGTTATCCAGCATCTTCCTTGATAGCCTGGCTGTCGATATTGAGCGTCTGTTGCGGATCAATAAAACCTTGTCTATGTTACCGCCGGAAGCCTTAGAAAAAACGCCGTTGCGCCCAGTGAACGTTTTAGTGATTGCACCTTCTGAACGCGTCGATGAAATGGCTAGTCGCCATATTCACAGCTTACCCTTGCCGGTGCGGACGATGTTGGGCGGGATTGGCGCGACTGAGGCGCGAGGCTCCGCATTAGCTTCGTATTTGCTATTCGAGTCCAGTTTTACGAAGGAGTTGATCGCGCTCGGTAGAAAAGACACTAGAGACAGAATGGAGGACGTGTTAAATTTTTTTGCTTAGCAATCATTTGATGCTCAGCAAGAACTTTTGCAGGGAAAACAATTGATGTTGATTCGTTGCATACAAAGCGTTAATCTAGCCGGTGATCTTTAGGGCGTTAAATTTATGCTGAATTCAACTTTGTTAAAGAAATGGCTGTTGTTTTTGGCTATTTACTTGCTTGCCGCGTCGGTATTTGCAAAAGATAATACCAGTTCAGGTTTTGTCTTGCTCTCT
>JAGWUK010000074.1 GCA_028868455.1 Burkholderiales bacterium
TTAACAAATTCGATAAATTCGATAAATTCGATTGACTCGCTACCGCCATTTGATTAACCTTTCCATGCAGAAACATCTATCGCCGTTAGATCCGTGGCAACAGCGCTTCTGCCTCCCTTCCCCAAAACCTGATTTCCTTCATTGACGCAATACTCGTCACCGTGTTTTCGCACTGCTAAAAAACGGAAATGGAAATTGGACACCAGTAAAAGCCAAGCTTGCCGGGGAAACGAGTCATTCTGAAATTAAGAGGTTCGCTAATGCAACAGACGGCAGTAGAAAGTGAAGCGATAAAAACGTCTTCCCAAACAACGACGACATCGGTGCGTGAATTCCTGACATTTACCTTAGGTAAAGAAGAGTACGGCATTGATATTCAAAAAGTGCAGGAAATTCGCGGTTATGAAACGGTCACACGCATCGCCAACACGCCCGCACATGTCAAAGGCGTCATGAATTTACGCGGCATTATTTTGCCTATCGTCGACATGCGCATCAAATTCGATCTGGGAACGCCGGTCTACAACGACATGACCGTCGTCATCATTCTTCATGTCGGCGGCCGCATGTCGGGCATGGTGGTGGACAGCGTTTCCGATGTGCTGCGCCTGGCCGAAGAAGACATCCGCCCGGCACCTGAAGTTGGCGCATTCAATTCCGAATATCTGCTTGGCGTAGGTACGGCCGGCGAACGCATGCTCATCTTGCTGGACATAGAAAAACTCATCACCAGTAGTGAAATGGCCTTGAGTTAATGATCGTGCGACCGGCACATCGCCCATCCATACAAGCAGGCAATTTTACTTAGAAATTCTGAAAATCCGCCCAGATACCTTGATTGCGCATTGTCTTAAGACTGCGAATGCACGATCGCCACGGCGGACGACAACACATTTGAGTAAGCCCTTTTACTAAAGGAAATCACTATGTTCAGCATCAATAAAAATTTGAAAGTCGGGGCGCGCCTAGCGATAGGATTTGGCGTCATGGTCGTTTTACTGATCTGCATCGCCGTGCTTGCCATTACCCGCATGCGCACGATTAATGACAGCACCAAACTGATCGTCAAAGATCGCTATCCCAAAGTCGTGATCGCCAATACGGTTCTGACCCATATCACTGACAACGCCATTCAGATGCGCACCTTGTTGCTGCTCGACGATCCCGAAAAAATCAAGGCAGAAATGGCGCATTTCACCGACGATCAAAAACTTGCTGACGACGGGATTGCGCTGTTGAACAATATCCTGACAACAGAAAAAGGAAGAAAAATTCTGCAAGCGATTATTGACGCCAGGGACAAATATGCAGCAGGACAAAAAACCTATCTGAAGCTCATCGCTGAAGGCAAAAAACCGGAAGCCACTGAGCTGCTGCTGTCGACACTGAGCCGCGATCAGGTCGCATTTTTCAGCCAGATCGAAGGCCTCGTGGCACTTGGTGGAAAACTGATGGAAAACAGTGGCGTTGACGCCGAAAATACCTATCAGAATAGTACTGACATCGTGGCGGGCATCGCTGTTTTGGCTATTTTGCTGGCCGGCGGATTTGCCTATCTGACGACCCGCAGCATTACTGCGCCGCTCAATCGCGCAGTCGCTATCGCCAAAGTCATTGCCAGCGGCGACCTGACCAGTCATATCACCGTCGATTCATCAGATGAAACAGGCCAGTTATTGCAGGCCTTAAAGGAAATGAACGCCAGCCTGGTCAATATCGTCGCCCAGGTCAGAACCGGCACCGACACCATTGCATCAGCGTCCACCCAGATCGCCGCGGGTAATCTGGACCTTTCTTCTCGCACCGAAGAACAAGCCGGTTCGCTGGAAGAAACCGCTGCATCCATGGAAGAACTGACCAGTACCGTGAAACAAAATGCCGACAATGCGCGCCAGGCAAATCAGCTGGCGGCCACAGCGTCTGAGGTAGCACAAAAAGGTGGCGACGTCGTTTCGCAAGTCGTCGATACAATGGCATCGATAAACCAATCCTCGCAGAAAATCGTCGACATCATCAGCGTCATCGACAGCATCGCTTTCCAGACCAATATCCTGGCACTGAATGCCGCAGTCGAAGCCGCGCGCGCCGGCGAACAGGGACGTGGTTTTGCCGTAGTCGCCAGTGAAGTACGCAACCTCGCACAACGCAGCGCCGCGGCAGCGAAAGAAATCAAAATACTGATTGATGACTCGGTCGGCAAAGTCAGCAACGGCAGTCAACTGGTTGGCAAAGCAGGCAGCACAATGAGCGAAGTGGTTGCCAGCGTACAGCGCGTGACCGATATCATGAGCGAAATTACTGCGGCCAGTCAGGAGCAAAGCGCTGGCATTGAACAAGTCAATCGTGCCATCAATCAGATGGATGAAGTCACCCAGCAAAATGCGGCATTGGTAGAAGAAGCAACGGCGGCGGCACATAGCATGCAAGATCAGGCGAAAAATTTATCTTCTCTGGTTGGCGTGTTTCGACTGGATAGCAACGACGTCCGTGCGCTGAATCTGCCGCAAGCTTCGCCAGCGTCCGCCAAACCAGCCCGTGCATTGGCAGGCAACAACAGCAGAAGAAACACCCGATTGCGCTCTGTGCCTCAGTTGCAAGTTCGCACTGCGGACAAACCTAAGCATCGCCAAGCATAGGCTGAGACTCTGCGCACGGTCGATGCGCAGAGCAACACGATAGCGACGCAGCAACGCCGATGGCAAAAGCGTGCCACATCCGATTAAGCAAGCAAAAAGCATGTGCCGCCACCGTTGCATAACGCGGTACTGCTGCATCGTTCAAATCTCTATCCATTTCCGTGTCTGAAAACGGCGTAACGTGAAACCCAGAAATATTGCGCCGTTTCCATTGCTATCACTGACATAACCAAAGCCTTCAACAACCGAGAATTTATGCGCCTGAATACGCCAGTCACCAACATTGAATATGAACTCAGCGATAGCGAGGCCATCGTTTCGACGACCGATCTGCATGGCAATATCACGTATGCCAATCCTTACTTCATCGAAGTCAGTGGCTATCAGGAAGAAGAATTAATCGGCGCACCGCAAAATATCTTGCGTCATCCGGATATGCCCGCTGAAGCATTCGCCGATTTATGGACGACCATCAAAAGTGGTTTGCCGTGGACTGGCATGGTCAAAAATCGCCAGAAAAACGGTAATTTCTACTGGGTGCTGGCGAATGTCACACCCGTCATGGAAAACGGAAAAACAGTAGCTTACATGTCGGTACGCACCAAGCCGACACGACAGCAGGTCAACGCGGCAACTGCACTTTACCGCGACATCAAAGCGGGCAATCCGGACAAATTAGTCATCCGGCACGGCAAAGCACGCCGGACGGATTTGTTCGCGCGCATTGCCAGACTAACCCACATTTCGCTGCGCCAACGCATTCATGGAAGCCTCGGATGTGTAATGCTGATACAGCTCGGCATGTTGCTGGACAATCTCTTCCTGCAACCTACGCCATCGCTATGGAAAACTCTGATTTGCGGCGCAGGCATCGTGATTGCCGGTGGACTCTGGTACGCATTGCTGCAATCAACGCTGAAACCGCTGGCACTCGCCCTGAAAGCAAGTCAGGTGATGGCCGGCGGCGATCTTTCGCAAACGCTGGAGACAACCGGGCACGACGACATGAGCCTCTTATTGCGCGCATTACGCCAGCTAAATATCAACCTCAACGCTATTGTCGGCGATGTCCGGCGCAATTCGGGGCAAATCCGCACGGCGACAGCCGACATCGTCGCTGGCACTCTGGATTTGTCAGCGCGCACAGAATCTCAGGCAACGGCACTCGAAGAAACAGCGTCAAGCATGCAACAGCTGGCGGCAACCGTCTTGCATAATACCGATCACGCCCTGCAGGCCAACCAAATGGCGGCCGATACCTGTGCCGTCGCCGACAAAGGCGACGCCATCGTGTCAAAAGTGGTGACAACGATGAGCGATATCAGCAGCTCATCGAAAAAAATTGTCGATATCACCGCCTTGATCGAAGGCATCGCCTTCCAGACAAATTTATTGGCACTGAATGCCGCTGTCGAAGCGGCGCGGGCAGGAGAACAAGGACGCGGATTTGCCGTCGTTGCGACCGAAGTCAGAAATCTTGCGCAGCGAAGTGCTGTGGCGGCCAAAGAGATCAAGCAACTGATTGATCTGTCCGTCGAAAAAATCGATGCTGGAGCCGAATTGGCGGATCAGGCGGGAACGACCATGCGCGACATCATTCTTTCCGTACAAAATATGCGTAACTTCATGGGAGAGATTTCGTCAGCATCGCGCGAGCAAAGCACAGGCATCGTTCAGGTTAATGCGGCGATCACACAACTCGATGAAGTCACGCAACAAAATGCCGCTTTGGTGGAACAGGCTTCCGCTGCGACCAATAATTTGCAAGACCAGACTATCAATGTGGTACAAGCGCTGGCCGTGTTCAAGCTGATGCAGACACAACAAGCACACCGTGAGCGCGCGCACAGTGCGGCCGCCTGATATCAGTTGCGAGATTTAGTCCTGACGCATCACTTCGCGGTACTCGGTCGGCGTCATGCCGACCGTGGCTTTGAATACGCGTGAAAATGCGCTGTGATCCTGATAGCCGCTGGCGATGGCGACTTCGGTGATGCTGCAGTGCGGATCAGCCAGCATCAGTGACGCGGCATCAAGCCGGATTTTCACCATCATCTGCCTTGGCGTCAGGGAAAATATTTTATGAAAATTTCTTTCGATCTGCGCCACCGATAAGCCGGTCAGCCTGACTAATTCTGCCATCGACACCGTCTGCGTATAGTGCTGATGCAGATAACTGACTGCAGCGGCAATTTTGGCGTAGATGGGATGACGTTGATCCGGCATGGCCAGGTCGCGAGAAATACCTGTCATGCCAACAATTTGCTGACGCGCATCGCGCAATGCTATTTTTTGCGTCAGACACCAGCCGGGTGAGCGATTCGGATACAGGTGCAACTCAAGTTGATCGCGCAATTCTTTTTTCCCGCTCAACACCAGCGCATCCTGCGCCGCATAACTGGCTGCCAGCGAAGACGGAAAGACCTCCTCCGCCTTGCGCCCTATCAGCGCCTGTTTTTCCCGGACACCGCAGCGTCGTGCCAGAGTCTGGTTCACGACGACATAACGCCCCTCTTTGTCTTTCACGAAAAAAACAATATCGGACATGGTGTCAAATAGAATTTCCGAAAAAAACACGTCGCCAATCTGTGCAGCAAGACGCTGTCGTTGGTCTGGCATACCGCCCGCTGATAAAGCGTGATTCACTCCGTCACCTCAAAAATCTTCTGATCCGATAAATGCATGGAACATCCCCAATTTTTCCCTGATAAAACAGGCATGCAGATCGTACACAACAAAGCGATGCCGGCAAAATGCTCACTGACCAAAACAACTGAAATCTATCTTGGCTAACCGGAACAGCTTGGGCCAATTTTGGCTGCTACTGATAATGGATATCCATGTACCAAGCCAGCAAATTTATCGCGGCCGATCGCTCTTCACGCACATTCAATTGCGCTTGCTAAGGCGTCAATTATCGTTGAAAATTACTTTTTAATATATTTAAATTATATCTATGCTTTTCTAACTCAGAATTGACTTACAATTGCCCCGGCAAGACGAAACATCCATTTATCCGGAGAAAATTTCCGTTGTAAAGGAAATCCCTGATGCTGGCAGACAACAGCATAGCGACGACGACTGTAGACATCGTACAAATCATATGCCTGGGAGCAATACCCCCGTTGGTGCGGTTTCGTATCGGTTCTGTCGCGGCATAGCACCTCACTTTTAGTACGGCGCTGACCGTTCAACTGGCGATATGTCCTTGAAAACCCAAAATAATTGCCACACCGATATATTTGAAATCAAACAAATCCAAACTACCACTACAAACGACGTTCAGAATTTGAAAATAAAGTCGTTTTACAAGGTAAAATTTGAGCATGAATAGGTAAAATCCATACAAAATACAGAACATGGATATTTAATGCTCGACTTAACTGAAAACAAAGCGGCCCCAGCGCCGAAATTACGGGCGGCCGATGTCGCCTACGATGCGATTGAAAGCATGATCGTGACGCTCAGGCTGAAGCCCGGTTCGCCTGTGGTTGAATCTGAGCTGGTTGAGATGACAGGACTGGGGCGCACGCCTTTACGCGAAGCGCTGATGCGCATGTCCTCCAACGGCCTGATCCAGCAAATGCCAAGACGCGGATTGATCATCAGCGATATCGAAGCGGCTGAACATATGAGCCTGATCGAAACCCGCCGCGTGATCGAACGCCTGATCGTCGCCAGTGCTGCGCGTCGCGCCACGCCGGAACACCGCAAAAACATCGTCGACTGTGCCGACAAAATGCTGATCGCCGCCAAACGTGCCGATCTGAATGAATACATGGCAGCCGACCAGTCGCTCGACCATGTCGTGCACGAAGCTTGCCGCAATCCGTCGGCCGTGGCGGCAGTGATTCCGCTGATTATTAAATGCCGCCGCTTCTGGTATGCGTTCCGTCACGAGGGTGATATTGAGGAAGGTGCGCGTTGCCATATGCTGGTGGCGAAGGCGATTGCCAAGGGCAACGAAGAACAGGCGGTCAAGGCGGCTGACGGCCTGATGGATTATCTGGAATCATTTGCCCGCAAGGTCATAGGCTAAAGCGCGTAGCCGCCTGCAATTATTTTTGCGCAGAAGACAAAGATGAGGAAGGCAGGCGTTTCACATTCGGAAACGCCTCTGTCTCCAGCCAGCGTTTAAACCGTATCATCTGGTAATCCGCCCGCCGGTGCTCGGTGCGCGCGAGCAGGAGCTTGCGCAAACCCGTTTCGGAAAATCCCATTTCTTTCGTACCAGGTATCTGTGCATAGTGCTCGCCGAGCAGACGCAATTCGCGCTCGCTCCACGCAGGACTTAGCAATTTCCCCACATCCTTTTGCGGCACCCAGACCACATCATCAAGCCAGTAAAAACGCAATTGCTGCCCGTCAAAACTGTAGTAGCGGCCATGCCAGCGGATCAGCGCATCGTGCTCTCCACGATGCCGTATAGAGAGTACAAAATCGAGCACAGGCCGGGCAAACAAAAAACCCCAGGCTGGCGCCACAATGGCCAATCCAATCGCACCAGTTCGCGGATCGGCCGCAGAAAACAAACGGACAGCGATCCAGCTCAACAAGCCACATACGATGAAACGCGGCACGAGATCAAAAAAAAAGTTGCGCATGCTGAGAAAACCTCAGGTTTGCTTACCACCGGGATGCCAGGATGGCGGACGTTTTTCGATAAAAGCCTGCACGCCTTCTTGCGCAGTCTCATCCATCATATTGCAGGCCATGGTTTGTCCGGCCAGCTGATAGGCAGCACCGATGCCCATTTCGAGCTGCTTATAAAACAGTTGTTTGCCCATGCCGATGGCCAGTGCCGGTTTGGCGAGTATGCTGGCGCAGAGCTCTGCAACGGTCACATCCAGCATGTCGTTGCTGACGACACGGTTGACCAGGCCTTGCTGCAAAGCGGTTTGTGCATCGATAAACTCGCCGGTCAGCAGCATTTCCATCGCCTGTTTGCGCGAGACATTGCGCGACAAAGCTACCGCAGGTGTCGCGCAAAACAGGCCGACATTGACGCCGGAGACGGCAAACCGCGCCTGCTCGCCGGCAACTGCCAGATCGCACATGGCCACCAATTGACATCCGGCTGCCGTTGCCAGACCGTGCACGCGCGCGATCACGGGTTGAGGCATGGACTGAATGGCCAGCATGACTTTGCTGCATTGCTGAAACAGCGCCTGATAATAATCCTGCTCCGGCGTTGCGCGCATCTGCCTGAGATCGTGTCCGGCGCAAAATGCTTTGCCGGCAGCTGCCAGCACGACGACGCGTACGCTGTCATCGGCAGCAATCGCTTTCAGGGCGATTTGCAATGCGCTCAGCATTTCTTCCGACAAGGGATTGAAGCGTTCGCCACGATTCAGCGTCAGTGTCGTGACGCCGCCTTCATCGTGCCGTAACAGGCAGGGTTCTGTCATGTGGCTTGCTCCTCGTCTTCCATGCCGGTCTGTACGCTCTTGCCCTGCCCCAGCAAAACTGGCGGCACATAGGTGGCCAATAAATGTTCGCGGCTGGCTGGTGTTTCCAGACTGACGCGTCCCAGGGCGCCGCTGCGGTAATCGAGCAGCAAGGTGTGCGAGGCTTTTTCAAAATCCCAGTCGCCGCCTTTGAGTTTGTAGCCGCGCTTTTTAGCGATGCCTTCGACCACGGCAACGGCATCCATGCCGTCAAGATGGAAGCCATACCGCGTGACCAGAAACTGCGGGTAATGCAGCAGCAGTTGTTCTGCCAAAAAGGTGGCAATTTCTTCTTCGATCAGGGCATTCACGCCAATTGCGTGACTGGCGGCCAGCATCAGTCCGTCGGTCGGATGCTCGATCTTCGGCCACAGCATTCCTGGCGTATCAGTCAATATCATGTTTTTGCCCAGATACAGGCGTTGCTGGGATTTGGTCACGGCCGGTTCATCGCCGACATTGGCGACGCGCTTTTTCAGCAAGGCATTCATCAGCGTCGATTTGCCGACATTGGGAATGCCCATGATCATCATGCGCAAAGGCTTCGTCGGTACGCCGCGATGCGGTGCCAGTTTCAGCGCCAGAGCCGGCACCTTGGCAACATCGGAAGGCTTTTTGCAACTCAGTGCGACCGCGTGAACGCCTTTTTGTGCATTGTAAAAATCCAGCCAGGCTTTGGTGGCATTCGGGTCGGCCAGATCGGATTTGTTCAAAATCTTCAGGCAGGGACGTTGGCGGAAAGTGCGCAATTGCTCCACCATGGGATTGCAACTTGCTTGCGGAATGCGGGCATCCAGCACTTCTATCACCAGATCGGTGTTTTCCATGGTTTCTGCCGCTTTCTTGCGGGCAGCGTTCATGTGGCCGGGGAACCATTGTATGGACATGCTTATTCTTCTTTTTTGCTAAATCAAAGCGATATTGTACGGAAGTCTGCTGCGCTTATGCCGGAAGTTTCCCGGCTTACCGGCTCAGCAACGATGCAAGTTAACATACTCCCCATTAGTATGCCTAATTTTCACGTCATTACGCAAACAAATACTGCGACCTTAAAATATACTCCCCTTTATTTCGATTTCCATGCAGAAACACGGACGCAACGCCATTATGCGTAGTCGTCATGCCAAACCTTCGCATTCGCTCTGTTTCTTGGTCTTGTTAAAAATACGCTAAGCTGCCGGGATGTTCTTTCGTACGCTTATGTAATGACTACCTTGACTACCTGCATCGCCCTGATTCGCGGCATCAACGTTGGCAAAGCCAGGCGCCTTGCAATGGCAGACTTGCGCACACTGATCGCAGACTGCGGCGGCAACAACGTGCGCACTTTGCTGAACAGCGGTAACGCCGTGTTTGAAACGGCGGAGGCCGATGTCAACGCCTGGTCGCAACGCATCCGCACTGGCATTGAACAACGGGCCGGATTCTCTGCTGAAGTCATCGTGCTGAGCGCCGACAATTTGCGCTGTATCGTAAACGACAATCCTCTGGCCGAGCAAGAACTTGATAGCGCACGCTATCTGGTGGCTTTTGTCGCCGATCCGCAAATACTGGACCGTCTGCAGCCATTAAGCCAGAA
>JAGWUK010000774.1 GCA_028868455.1 Burkholderiales bacterium
GCGGCAGGCTGCCGTAGCCGCTGTTGCGCAGCATAAAATCCAGAACGGGATACAGCCAGAATGCGACATGCTTGCGCAGCGGGAATGGCCTCCTGTTGCAACTGCTGAACCAGTCGATAGTTCATTTCAGTTCCCGGGCAAAGAAGGCCGATGCTTAATGGAATGGTCTGCCCCACCTGCCGATAATCGGCATACTGAGGTTTTAACGGGAGGTCATTATGAGCACACAAGCGACTTACATTATCGGCATTGATCTTGGCAAGAACTGGTTTCACTTGGTGGGTATGGATGAGAAAGGCAAGCCACTGTTACGCAAGAAACTCAATCGCACCCAACTCGCCGAATTTGCTGCAACTGCGCCAACATGCATCGTTGCCATGGAGTCCTGTCCTGGTTCCCAATATTGGGGGCGCAAATTTCAGAATGCTGGCCATACTGTTCGCGTGATCCCTGCGCAGTTCGTTAAACCTTATCTGAAATCCAACAAGAATGATTTCAACGATGCTGAAGCAATCGCTGAAGCCGCCAGCCGAGGAACAATGCGCACGGTACCATTGAAGTCAACCGACCAGCTGGAGATGCAAGCAATGCATCGGGTGCGTCAACGACTGATTGTGGAACGCACTGCGCTCGTGAATCAGATGCGTGCGTTACTTCTCGAACATGGTATTGTTATTCCTGTAGGGCGGGCATTATTTGCACGAGCATTGCCTCGTATTCTTGAGGCCGTTGACAACGCGCTTTCTCCCAGAATGCGACAACTGCTCTGCAGATTGCGACAACGCTGGTTGGCATTGGATGAAGAGATTGACGCTGCTTCTGTGGAAATCCATCAAGTCGCCAAGGAGTCAGAATTATGCCGGCTTGTTTCAACAGTGCCAGGTGTGGGGCCTATTGTCTCAAGTGCGATGATTGCTGCCGTAGGTAATGGCCAAGCATTCGGTAAGGCCCGCGATATGGCAGCCTGGCTAGGCCTGGTTCCACGACAATATTCTACTGGTGGCAAATCCAATCTTGGCAGTATCAGCAAACGTGGCAACGGATATCTGCGAATGCTGGTGATCCAGGGCGCTCGAGCGCTCATGATCCACATGAAGCGCGATCGATCGAGAATGGGGCAGTGGCTTCATGAGATTGAAAGACGTTGTCATCCACACGTTGCGTTGATCGCTTTGGCAAACAAAATCGTACGGATATGCTGGAAAGTCCTTACTGGTGGCGAAAACTATCGACCATTCCCGTATGAATCTGTAAGTGCATAACGAAGCACTATTGCAGTACCGTAGTAACACCGTCTAGTTTTTGCGAGCCGTAATTGTTGATGACAGAACCGTTGACCGACGTACTTTAAGCCTGGCTAAAAAAGCAGTCTTCAATGACTGAATGCTTTATGAGGCAAGGTGCGTGCGGATTCCATCAAGGCCAGGAAATAGTCATTTCCAAACGTAGGCCGGATACATTGACGCAAAACGTTATTCTGAATTCGACAAAAACATGCTTGCAAATCCGGGGCAGACCATACATTTTTTATGATGGATTGCACAAGGCAATCAATGCATCAGAATGCGTATTGAGCACCAACGGAGAAGTTGGAGATCGTTACTTTTGCGCCGTCGACGTCAGCAACTTTTGCATCGCGACGTTCGTATTCAGCGCGCAGGCTGACATTGTTTGTGAGTTGATACGTCACACCCAAGCCTGCAACTGCTTGAGCGGAATTTTTGGAAGTTGAACCTGCCAGACTACCGACGGAGACAGAGGTTTCGCCTTTGATGTAGCCGACACCCAATTTAGCGAAGCCAACGAAACCATTGACTGGTGTAGTTTTGAATACGCCAACGAGGTCAACGCCGCTTGCTTTGAATTC
>JAGWUK010000775.1 GCA_028868455.1 Burkholderiales bacterium
GTCGCAGAAAATGGCGGCGTTGCTGCCGTCAGGTTCCCAAGATTATCGAACCCTAAGCGGCCGATAGAATTGGTCGTCGCTCCCGTACCGTTGATCAAGGTACCATCCACGGTAGCAAATACATTCCATTCAATTGTCGCCGGAGCGGTTGGTGGCGTTGCAACCTTATCAACTTTGACGTAGAAAGTCTGAATCACATGCGAGTTACCCAAACTATCAAATACCGCCAACGATGTGGAATTATTGAACGTCGTTGGATCCGTAGGAGAAAAGGCAACTGGCGTGATGACAGGAGGAATTGTTACTGGCAATTGCGTTCCCGGCACATTTTTACGCGAATCCAGCGTCATCACTGAATTAATCAACGTTGTTTGCGACGGCGGAATATCCGCTGTATTAATGGTGATCGGTGCCGGAGCTCCGGTCGACAACACGCCCGATGCGTTCGCAACATAACCTGTCAATTGCGCTCCTTGCGCGTTAATGATATTACCGCCCTTGTCCATCTGAAACTGACCATTACGCGTATAAGTAATTGCGCCATTCGTGGACATCCGGAAGAAACCACCCCCGTTAATAGCGATATCCAAGGGGTTATTTGTCGATGAAATATTCCCTTGCGTGAATTGCTGCACAACTGCTGAAACTTTTGTCCCGATACCGACCGAGCTGCCGCCAGCTCCATTCAGTGAATTTGCATAAACGTCAGCAAATTGCGCCTGAGCCTGCTTAAAGCCAACAGTATTAGCATTGGAAATATTATTACCAATCACGTCCAGCGATTTGGAAGCAGCATTCAGACCGCTTAGCCCTTGTTGAAAACCCATGATGTTTCTCCCTTACGTTAAACGTTTTTTCGTACTAGCAATGCCGTGATTAGTAAATTTGCCTCACATCAGTGGTGTTAATATCGCCAACGTTAGCGACATTCAACTTCACACCTTGCGCATTCGATGTCACACTGGAAACCACCCCAAAAGCCAGACCGACAGGCGCCAAATCCTTACCAGCAGTACTGGCACTGACATCGAATTTGTAGACGTCATTTGGTGCGACAGCACCCGCATCTGTTTTTCCATCCCAAGTCAATGCATTGACGCCCGCAGGTAATGATCCCACGCTTATTTTTCTGACGACAACACCAGACGAATCTCTGATCGTCACATCCACTTTATCTGCTGCCAAGGGTAATTCAATCCCGTAAATAGACTTACCGTCCACCAGATTAATCGCATTACCTTGTGCCAATACGCCATGACCTATCATGCTGGCCGACTGCAAATTCTGCCCAGTCTGAAAATTGGCGTTTAATGCCGTCACTGTCGCATTTAATTTATCAATGCCTGAAACGGTCGACAATTGCGCAAGCTGGCTAGTCACCTGCGCGTTGTCCATAGGATTCAGCGGATCCTGGTTTTTCATTTGCGTCACAAGCAGCGTCATGAATTTATCCTGCGCATCCTGAGCACTCGTTTTGCTCGTACCCGATGCTGTGCCGTTCATTGTTGCCAGCAAACTGGAATCAACGACATTATTTTGTACAGTGGTGGACATGGTGGCTTACCTCAATAGTCTGTTATTGCCCCAATGTCAGCGTTTTAAGCAACATTGTTTTGGCGGCGTTCATGGTTTCAACATTAGTCTGATAGGAGCGCGACGCCGAGATCATATTGACCATCTCTTCGACCACGTTAACATTCGGCATCGCTACATAGCCTTTTTCATCAGCTAAAGGATGCTTTGGGTCATACATCAGTTTAGGCGGATTATTGTCTTCTACAACCTCGCTGACTTTCACCGCTGTTGCCGAAGATTCGGCCAGTGGAACAGCACTGAAAACAACCTGCTTCGCCTTGTACGGCTGGCC
>JAGWUK010000776.1 GCA_028868455.1 Burkholderiales bacterium
ATCGTTAACGCCAATTAATGCGATCGCGTCAGCGGTGCCGGAACTCGTGACAGCAGAGGCAATTGCCATCGTTTTAGTAATTGTTTCTTCCGTGCTGTTGTAATTTAGACCCTGTTGAATAGCAAAAAAATTGGCGACATTTTGTTTGTTATCCAGCAAACGCGTGACCCAACCCCATTTGGCATCATTGGCATATTCGCGCGCTGCAACCAGCATTGTTTTTACAATAGCGCCTTTGCTGACGATACCTTTTGTAAGCTGCGTAGACCAGTATTGCACTTCCACATCTGTTGGCGCATTGGCACCGGTGCGACCCAGAACGTTTTTATAAATAATACGGATGAAGTCATCATTGCTCATGCTTGCGGAATAACCAGTTTGTGCCGGATAGGCCAGTGCAGCAGAATAAAAACTCTCAGCGATCTGGTCCTGGGTCATTCCGGCGTTAAAGCGGTCTATCCAGTATGCGAGGCCGTCGGCATCTGGTACGCGATTGAAAAAGGCAATATACAAATCGATTAGCGCACTCAAGTCAGACGTGGCGATAGTATTTACTTTGTCGCCAATCTGAAGATTGACACGTACATCTGAAAATTGCAGATTTTTGACATTGCTGAGCGTTTTGCTTCCGCTGCTGCCGACATTATCAGTCACGATAAAGCCAGCGCTGATTTTGGTGATAGTGTAGTTTGCGCGTTTGCCTGGAAAACTGACGGTATCCGCGCTAGTTGACGATAGCGAAGATAATGGTGCTGCTTGGGGCATGGCAGTGTGTTGAGCCAGATTGCTTGTTTCACTGTTACCGCCGCACGCTGCGAGTATCAGCGCTGCGGCCAGAGATGAAATGATGAGCCTGCTATTTTTTTTGTAACGCGTCATATTTCTTTCCATGCAAAAATGTAGGATTTACACAAACTTTCTCCCGCTGCGATATGGCTCCTCGGAGAATGAGGTATGTCACCGCCATCGCTTTGCTCGAGCAAATTTCCGCAAGCCCTAAAGTGTAAAAGTGTTATTCTAAAATAAATAGGTTAAATGTCAATTTTTGTTAAATTTAATTTTTTTCAAACACTGTTTTGCAAAAAAATACAATTTCATTTCGCAGGAAGGACATTACTTGCAAAGCGGTTCGCTTTGCTTGCCTCTTACAATAGCAGTGTCAATTAACTCAGGCTCGACAAAAGGAGAACAAAGAAATGGATACAACGACGCCACGTCGCTGTGGTTGGGCTAATTCAGCCAACCCCTTATACCTTGAATATCATGACAACGAATGGGGTATTCCTTGTCACGATGAGCGGCGTTTATTTGAAATGCTGAATCTCGAAGGCGCCCAGGCAGGATTGAGCTGGGAAACGATCTTGAACAAGCGCGCGAGCTACAGTCTTGCCTTTGATCAGTGGGATGCTAAAAAAATTGCGGCATATGATGCTGACAAAGTTGCTGAATTGCTGGCTAATCCTGGGATCGTCAGGAATCGTTTGAAAGTCGCCGCTGCCATCAGTAACGCGCAGGCTTATCTGCGGTTGTGTGAAGAGTGCGGCAGTCTTGATGCATATCTCTGGGCATTTGTTGACGGTCAGCCTATTGTCAATGATGGGGAAAGAATTATTAAAACCGAGTTGTCCGACCGCATTTCCAAAGACCTGGGAAAACGCGGCTTTAAGTTCGTTGGATCTACGATTATTTATGCCTATATGCAGGCAATTGGCATGGTGCAGGATCATGCAGCCGATTGCGCATGG
Organism: Burkholderiales bacterium; assembly: GCA_028868455.1. Taxonomy (GTDB): domain Bacteria; phylum Pseudomonadota; class Gammaproteobacteria; order Burkholderiales; family Burkholderiaceae_D; genus Undibacterium. The sequence continues at coordinate 1,746 of JAGWUK010000776.1, forward strand.
CGGTGCCCTTAATGCATACATGAGATGATTCATCGGTGCCTGATGCAAGACGCTGCCGATGAATCGCAATGGCCATTATTGTTGCTTGTTCGACTGCGCCTGCTCGGCGAGCGATTG
>JAGWUK010000075.1 GCA_028868455.1 Burkholderiales bacterium
GCTGCTGCAGCACAACAGATAATCGGCCATTTCTGCCAGTCGCGCCCTGGAAAACGGGTCGGCATTTTGCTGAGGAATGACCACAATCACCAAATGCCCCGGCGCAACTTGCAGGTGCAAAGGGAAACGCGCGCTTTGATTGCTGCCTATGCATTTTGCTTGCCACACTTCGGGAAAAGCATCCAGCAAAATGCGTTCATAGTCAGTCGCCTGACTGGCCCGCGCTTTATGCTGCAAACGTTCGGCTACTCTGGTGCGGTACAGGCTTTGATTTTCTGCGATGGAACCACCAACCGATGTTCCTAGCTGCGTAACCGAAGCGACTTCGGAAACCGGTTGCATTAATTGTTTGATGGTTTGTATCGGCAAAGGGAGGGCCATGTTTGCATCAGGCAATACGCGCACCGCTTTGACCGCTTGCGGCACGATAGAGATGCAAGGACTGTATTGATCAGGCAACGATGTACTTGCCGCCAGCCAGATCATATCGGCGGGCATCAATGTTGTGCTGGCCACGAGTTCTTTCGGCAATTGCAGCCGGACGATTCCTGAACACAACAAACCTTGGGTGTCCGTTTCTACGCTGGATTTCGGCAGTGCCAGCCATTGACTGCCAGACAGGTAGTACCAGTGCAATACATGCTGCGTCTCTGTTTGCCTGTCGGTGTCACGCGTCCGAACAACGCTGCTGGCCGGTGATTCTCTGAACTGGAAATACAGGCTCACGGTTTGCAAAGCCTGTGCTTTTTCCAGCCCTATAAACACTTGACCAGCACCAGCCTGTATCGGAAAGAAGGTATAGGCATGGCTTTCTATCTTGCTATAACCAAATGCGTTTAATACATAAACGCAATCCGGATCGACTTTTCCACTTGCCTCGTACGCCGCATTGATCGACAGTGCCTCCGGTGAAAATGGCGGATTCAACATCGTCACCGGTTGTTTCAGCCAGCCTGGCAACCAGACTTTTTTGATGTTGCGAATAGCTGTCTCAGCGAATAAACGCGGATATAGCGCATGCGCAAAAGCATAGGAAGGCGCACTCAGCGTCAGCCGTACGCTTCCATCCGGTATCGTTGCCGCGCCAGCCGTTGCCGCTACCGCGTCCGGCTGACTGCCAGCCTGAATCGTTTGTCCCGAAAAACTAAGATTAAATTGCGTCGACGATTGCAAGACCTGATTGGCATCTTCCGCAAAAAGATAGTAGGCTCCTGCGGAATTCGGTGCCGCGTCCTGAATACACGGAATATCTTCCCAGGCAGACCGGCGATACACGCTGGCGCGGACGAGGAATGCACGGTTGTTCATCTCTGGCAATTGATACCCGTCGTAATAACTGGCAAACCCGGTTGCCACCACTGGCAGGTTCATCCAATTCAATTGCAGGCGGATAACGTCCGGCATTTTTTGCGTCCACTCAGGATGCTGTATTTGTAAATACGAGCCGACGACAGGAATCGCACCGAGCGGCGAAAATGGTTTGCTGGCATCAAGCTTGCCCGTATTATTTTGCAAGCTGCATCCTTGCAAACCAGAGACATTAGCGTCTATCGATATTGCTTTGATGCGAATTTTTCCTAGATAGGAATAAGCAAATAAACGCGCTGCCGGATTAAGTGCCAGTTTCAGCATCGGGTCGCCAGAAACAGGCACATCGGGTAGTTTTCCGTTTGCCACAATGGCGGGAACTTCTGTCGAAAGTTCGAACGATAAGGTCGCAGACTGATTATCGGCATCGGGGAGAAAAGAAAAATCCACAACTTCCAGCCAGCCATTGGCGGTACTCAGATACAGCAAAAACGCGTCCGCCAAAACCTCGGCGTCGTCCGGTGCAACCTGATAACATGCGGCAGCCGCCTGAATATAGGCATTGAGCAAAGTGACCGCATCGGTATCAACAAAATCAAACTGCAACCTGATGCAGCGTACACCTTCTTGCAGGAGCAACAAGGGACTGGAAAACGCCAATCCTGTCTGCACCAGTAACTTGTTATCTTCTTGCCCGAATAAAGGCCAGGCCGTATCAGGATTCGGGAACACCGCGCCAAGACCATCCGCACTGTTGGCAAATGGGGCGGCAAACATGTTTTCAACATTCCCTGTCTGCCGTGAACGTTTCAAAAATAAGGTCGAAATTTGCGCCACGCTGATCTGGTTCAAGCTGGCATCGCCAACCGAAGCAAATTGCAACTGACTGCCGTCGCTGGCGCGCCCGGCATTGAACATGCTCGCGTCTGGAAGCAGATACGTTTTCGCATTCTTGGAAAGCGTCAAGCTCAGATAAACGCTGTCCGCTTTTGCAGCACGGGGAAACAATTGCAGTACGGTCTGAAAATAATAGTCCAGATGCCTGCTGGTAAAACCGTTCAAGTCGTTTTGATAAATCTGGAAGAGGCGCAAAAACGCCAGGTAAAGCGTGCTGTGCGCCGGATGATCCCGGCGCGAAAGATCGGTCTGTAAATATTTATTGACCAGCGACTGCAACTTTGCACAGGAATTGTTAAATGTATTCAGAATCACGATCAGTCTGTACCACGGCGTATCGTCCTTTTTTTCCAGTAGCATGTCGCGACCGCGCTCGGACAGACGTAGCTTCTGCAAACTTACCCACACGGAATTCAAAGGATGCTGACTGTTCAGGCGCTCCCAGGCTGCGCTCCATTCCTGATTTGACAGGATCTCCGTAACGCAAGGCGCCAATTCCTGTTCGATGATGGAATTTAAGTTCATGCTCAGGGGGAACAATTCCTGAATTAAAGGCGTCGCATTGATGGCACTAGCGCGAAGGTACCAGCGATCAAGACGGCTGGCGATGTCGAAAATCCGGGTGATAAAATCCCCTACATGCCTTCCTTCATTTTCCAGGGCGCGGATCGCCTCCCGGACAATGACATTCTGCCGCGCCTGATCCAGCGAGCAGATCTCTGCCAGCAAATAACAAATATCTGTTTCAAAAAAGTGCGACCAGTCTTTGTCGGTATTCCCTTGAAAGTCGACGTAATTAATCAGCTTTGCAAATCCGGGGGCAAACGCAATCAGCTCAGCCTGACTGCGTTCATCCAGTGGCGCAGAAGCAGGATCAAGCGCCGGTAACATGCGCTCAGTCTGCGTCATTCCCCATGCCTGCCCTGCCATCGCCACCCCTTCCAGTTTGTCGAAAATTGCCGGATCAACTTTCTATCTGACGCACATTACTGCCTTCAGCCAGGTAGAACGGATACACCATATTGCTGCGCGTATTGGTCTGACGGATCAGATAAGTGAGCGCTATCATGATCATTCCATCGACGGCGGGGTCAGGAAAGACATCAATATTTAATAAGGAAATACGGGGCTCAAAATACATGACCGCATCAGCAATACTCTTTTTGATATGTGTGTACAGCGTTTCATCCATACTGCCAAACACATACTCGTGCAGCCGCGAACCATAGTCTGGCAACATCACGCGCTCGCGCTGACGCGTAGAAAATAGTATCCAGAGACTTTGACGGATATCAGTTTCGTCGGCGACTATTTCGACCACACCTAGCTCTTCAATAAAGCTAGGAGGAAAGCTCCAGCCGCGCCCCAGAAAGTCACTGCGATTATCCGGATTCGCCATTGCTCATCCTCCTATCATGACGGTGAAGCAACCGAGCATGATCGTACCGCCGTGCGCTGTTTCGTCACCCAGGCGTGCCGCAGGTCGTCCGCCTATCATCACCGTAGACGATCCCTTGATAATCACATCTGGCGGGCCGACACACACCAGCGTGTCGCCCAGTACAGCAGCCGGAAGTTTGCCTATCATCACCGTTGGCACACCAGGCCCGACTACGGGCCCTCCCACATGGGGGACGATGCCAGTTACCATCGGGCATTCATGCATATCCGTTAATCGTGCAGCGGGTGGCATATCCAAGTCCTTTTAAACTTAGTTGATCATGACCATACTGCCCTGCACTGTCAGCATGCCGGACGAGCTGAGTTTTGCACTGGCGTTCCCTTGCATGCTCAGCTCAGTGTCGGCACTGGTACTGATACTCATTGCTGATTCAGATAAGCTGGTGGCAGCCTTCAGCGACATGCTTCCTCCCTTTGCTTCTATGCTGACATTACCGGTTGCAGAGATCGTTACATCTTTGGCGCTGCTGATATCGATGCCACTTTCCGAAAAACTCATTTTGTTGCTGTTCGAGTCGGTAATCGTAATGCTCTTGGCATCATCGGACATCGTGATGACGTGGCCGCCGGGAGTTTCTATCTGCAATATCTTTTTGACGTCATCAATGCTGATTTTTAGTTTCGAATTGCTGACTATGGCTTTGTAGGTATTGGGCGCATCCGCCTCATACGGCGGTTTATGCGAGCTGGCGCTATACATACTGCCCAGTACCACGGGGTAATTGGGATCGTCATTCAGGAACCCGAGCAAGACTTCGTCGCCGATTTCCGGAATAAAAAATATGCCGGCATCCTTGGTCGCATAAGGTGTGGCAAATCGCGCCCAGATCCCGTCACCAGCGGCAGCGATCATCGGCGCTACGACCAGCAAGCGGGTCTGACCATCCGGGTCCTGGTCTATCTGCTTGACGGTCCCGATCTGTAATCCCTTGATTCCTGGCCGCAAGCCGGAAGACAAAGGGGCAACGACATCCGGGACTTCGGCCACAAACCACTGTGGAGATAAACCGAAAGTCACTTCCGTCATCCAGCTCCCGTTTTCAATATGATGATTGATCGCCGAGACGAAAGCGTTGCCGTTGAAACGCGCGCCGACACCTGCCAATTGAACGACCTGCCCCGGCTTCGGACTGGCATTGCCACGGAAATTCACCACGCCACGGATTTTTGCCATCCGCGACTTCAGCAATTGTGCATCGGCCCAGACTTTCAGCTCAGCTGCATTGACATCTCCCACGGTTTGCAGATCAAAGCTCTCCAGTCCTAACACTTCGGACAAAGTCTTGCCATTGAAATTACCTTGAGGATTCACCGATGGTTCGCTGGAGCTGCCACTCACCACCGTCTGTGTTGCGAAATCCCAGGAACTGCACTTCACCGAAGGTAATTGATAACGCGCATCGATTTCGGCATTCAGTTCGTGCAATGCGTCGCCGTATTCAATCAGCAATTGCGGACTGGCGCTGACTTGCGGTGCCTGCACGGTGACTTTGCCATCATCGACCAACACGATCTGCCCATTCACCTCGGCACGACAAACCAAAAAATCCCAGTCCGTGGCGTAATACCGCACAAGTTCATCATGCAAGGCCGAAGTGGAGGAAACATCGGCACTCAGACCAGCCGCTGAGATGATTTTTTGCATTGCGTCACTGTCGCTTTTTCCTGCATAAGCGCTCTTGCGCCCCAGTGTCAGCTTGATCGCCATGTCGTAACATGTGAGTACCAGATAAGATTTGCTAAGTTCCGCCACTTTAATCGCGTGCTTGACGACCATACCGGAAAAAATGGTGGTTTCCTGGCTGTGATATCCAGCCGTAATCGTAATTGGTACGCCGGGGACAAAGGTTGACGAAGCGCTGATCTGAAATGCCTCCGTCGACGGATCGCCGTCATAGATCACGATCCGGGCAAAAGAAATACGATTCACCTCCTTGTGAACCTGCACCTGTTTAATCTGGTAGGTGTCCGGTATTTTGTTACCGCTGGCAGTAATCGTGAACGAAACCAGGTCGGTATTGCCGGCAAGTGGTGAAACAGCAGTCATGCAATCTCCAGAGGTGGGAAAAATAAGGCGCTGCCAACGCGCAAATGTCTGAAATGGCTAAGTCCGTTGTACTCGGCAATTTCAAGATAATATTTACTGTCCCCATAAATCTGAAAACACATCTTCGGCAAGGTGTCACCTGCCTGAACGATGCGTTGGTGCGTCAGATCCGGCGAGTTTTTTTGCGATCGTTTGACAATTTCATCGGGAGAAAGATATTCGCCAAAGCTCACGTCAAGCTTCGCGCGCAAGGGGGTGCCGTCGGGTTTGAACAAGGTGTAATCAATGTCCAGCTTTTCCAGCCGACAGTTAAATACCATGCCGCCGCCCCAGGTTAATTGCACATAATTGGGACTATGGATATTGCCGTTATACGAATAAATCAGTGTCTTAAAATTATTAATGGCATCAGGCACGCTGCTGACACCGGGGATGAGGCCGATGCCGTCGAGATAAAACGAAAAACTGATTTCTTGCGGAGATTGCACATAAAACTTTTTAGTGACACCCGCTGTATCGGTCGAATCGTTTTCTGTGTATTCGGTGGTGTGGCTATGCTTATAGGAATCGGGATTGATCTGCACGGAAAAAGTCCCCAGTTTCTGTGAAAACTTGGGGTCAGAAAATGCGCAGATCGCCATTTTTTGCAGGCTCATCTCCGGCTCCTATCGCTCGTTTGATATGCGTCCGCGAATGGCCAGTTCTTCTTGCAATTGCGCACGCAACTGCGCATGACACTCTTTGAGAATCTGACGTTTTTGCTGCTCGAGCAGCGTCGCCAGCCGGGCCTGGCTGAGCTCGTTATGTGCAGAACCAACGACGGTTGCCCGTATCACCAATTCCCTGATTTCAATCGTCATTTTTTGGATTACCTAACATGGCATTGGCACCGGAACCCGGTGCCTTGGTGAAATAGTCGTACGCAAATTCCAGTGTTTCTATGGCCAGCTCATTACGGTCAGCGACCAGATCGACGACCGACCATTTGACAGGCCAGGCATTTTTTATATTCCAGACCAGCGCCGGTTGCCCTTTTGCATTAAGCAGGGACACAACGATATCGTTGGCTGTCATGGTCTGGCTCATATCGGCTTCCAATATGGTGGTGCACCATTGCGCCAGTCCTGAATTCAGCAACAACACGCCGCGTTTCAACACCAGATTATTGAACTTGGCGCGTCCCGGAAGGCGGTGCACAAACCTGTTTTCACCGCCCTCCATGATTTCTTCGACATCCCGCTCCATGCCCAGTCCACTTACTTCGGAAAAACTGCTATCGCCGCTGCTGCCAACATTGGCGATATCCACTGTGTAATAAAAACTGACCGGGATGTCGTAGATATCCATCGTGCCGGACGTTATGCGTTGGCGATGGTCAGACCTTCATGGGCGACTTCGATGGATTCCACAGCAACTTCATTGCCATCCGATTTCAAGTCTGTTCCGGTAATCTTGGTCGGCCATGCATTTGCCAGCGTCCATACCATCGTCGACGCGCCAGTCTGGTCGAGCAAGGAAATAGTCAGCGGGGTTCGCGCGATTGTGTTCATCTTGATCTTGTTGAACCAGTCCCAGAAGCGATTGTCATGAACAAAAATGCCTTTTTTGAAGGTCACGTTGCCAAATTTTTGTATGCCAGGCATTTTGACGGTTGAAAATATTTTTGAATCGCCTGCCCGATATTCGATGATCTGCGCTTCGATATCCAATCCGGATACTTCTTGAAAGGAAACAACTTGCCCATTCATGTTGACTGAAAAATGGAACTTCGGTAGTGGCCAAACTGAGGGGTCTTGGGTATCGCCAGCCATGTCTTTTTCTCCTTTAATGTCATACGTCGCAAAGAATGTTCAGCTCTGCGCAATGCGTCTTTGTATTGACGACGATGGCGCAGATTTGATAATCAGGATTGCTGCATTTGCTGCTGGAAAGTCAGAACGATAAATTCGGCAGGATGGACAACGGCAACCTTAACCGTGACACGCATGTAACCATCCAGAATATCCTGTCCGGTCATGGTGATGCCCTCACCGACCGCAACGCTGTACGCATCGCTGGCTTTAGAGCCGACCAATGCACCGGCCTTCCACTGGTCGTTCAGGAAGTTATTGATAGCGCTGGAAACGGCCACCCAGGTTAAATCGGAATTCGGCTCAAACACGTACGCCTGCATGGCATTTTTAATGGATTGCTCAAGCATGATCATCGTGCGTCGGACGTTGATATAACGCCAGTCGTCACTGTTACCCGCCATCGTCCGCGCGCCCCAGATCAGCAAACCCCAGTTCGGGAAGACCCGGATGGCATTCACCGCCAGACCGTTTAAAGGAACGTTCAGGTTTTCCTGATCGGCATCGGTGATGTTGACTGCTGGTGAGGTCGCATTAATGATGGTGGTATTGGCTGGTGCCTTATACACCCCTTCGCCGGCATCCACGCGGGAATACACGCCAGCCATTGCGGCGGCAGGCGGCAACAGGTTGACGCTCAGCGCCAGATCGTTCATCGTCACCTGATAGGTCGGTGAAAGTGCGTATAAAGTCTGGTGATTGCTGCGCGTTGTTGTCGCGTCAGATGGTGTGGAAATCTGATTGACGATGGCCAGATAGCTATTGAGCTTGGCCGTATTTGACGAACCAGGAAAGAGGCTTGGTGCTTCATTCGTCAGATCGGTCGCCAGTTGCGCGATGCTCGCTGCCGAAATCCAGGTGTAATCAATATTGCTGACATCGACGATATTGGTATTGATCCACGGATAATAAGCCACGCCGTATTTATTGTAGTCTTCACCCAGACCGTTGACTTTGTAAAAACCATCCATGCCGGTGGCACCCTGAATAGGATCACTGGTCGAGTAGTCCGCAGCCTTATATCCATTGACGATATCCAGTATGGCGATACGGCTCTGCATCAGATTGCAATGTGTCAGCGCCATTTGCGAAACACTGGCCCAGTCATCAACGGATAGATGCACAGTTTCCGGCATGACCAGCATGGTCGGCTCGGCATATTGCTTCAGCAAATCGAATGCATTGGTAAACGGTTCTTTGGTGAACACGCCGCCCGCTGCTTTCATGTTGTCATAGGTGCCCAGAGAAACGATGAAGCAAGTACTACCGCCGTTATTGAAAAACATCTGCATGCCGTAGTACAACAAAAAGGCAGGCGTGGAAGCGTCCGGTTGATAGGGAGGAATGGCGGTTGATGCGGTGACATAGGTGTATTCCATATCCGGATCTGCCCCAAAATATTTCTGGTAGTCCAGCATGGATGTAATGCGTGTAGGAACGTTGACGAGGCTCTGATTCCCGTTCTGCGCTTTTTGTGTGTAGCCAATAAAAGCCGGAACTGCGGTTTCCACCTCGACAACAGAATTGCCGAAGCCATCAATCTCATTGATGTACACTCCGGGCGTCTTGAGTTGCGCTGCCATAAATTACGTCTCCCATGCCTATAAAACTGCCATTAAATAAGCGGTTGCCGCACGATACAAATCAGAAAGACTGGCCAGATTGCGCCAGTCAGACATCGGTATCCAGACAGCAAACCCCGGATCCATCTACTTCATGAAACACGCAGTGGGAATGCCATTCCCCGAGCGATAAATTATTAAATTACTACCGCCGTCTAAATTATCTGTGCGCCAGTTGATTGTCAAGTTAACAAATCATTTTCTCAATTGATTTTTTTACCTCAAAAACAATCTGCGATGTCAGCGAATTTTTCTTGGCCATTTTCCGTTAGGACCGGCGCAAAATTGTTCCGGCAAGGCATAGCTATTACGCTGCCGGGGCGATTTTGCAAACGTCCCGTTCGTTAATCTCAGTGCAATATTTGCCGCAGCAAGGCTTCCACAGCGATCGCGACAAATTTCGTTTTTCACGAA